>CASEOP010000099.1 GCA_949289505.1 uncultured Mycoplasmatota bacterium | reverse complement strand
TTTCGTTCAAATAATGGAATTTATGTTCAAGTAATTGATGATGATGCTTCTACTACCTTAGTTAGCTCATCAACTGCTGAACTTAAAATTAAAAATGGTGGTAATATAGAAGCTGCTAAATTAGTTGGAGCTGATATTGCCAAAAAATGTTTAGAAAAAAAGATAGAAACTGTTGTTTTTGATAGAGGTGGCTACCTTTATCATGGACGTGTACAAGCTCTTGCTGATGCTGCACGTGAAAACGGTTTAAAATTCTAGAGTGGAGGATATGTATGCCAAAGAAAATAGATAATAAAAAGAATTTATTAGAAGAAAAAGTTATCACTATTGGTAGAGTAACAAAAGTTACTAAAGGTGGTAGACACTTTAGATTTTCAGCTACAGTAGTAGTAGGTAATCGTAGAGGATTAGTTGGTATTGGTACTGGTAAAGCTAATGAAGTACCTGAGGCTATTAAAAAAGCGTTACAAGCAGCTAATAAAAATGTGGTTAAAGTTTCATTGATTGATAATAGAACTATTCCTCATGAAGCTACTTCAAAAGTTGGTAGAGCAGTTGTTATGGTTAAGCCTGCACGAGTTGGTACTGGTATTATTGCTGGTGGTGCAGCACGTGCCGTATTAGAACTTGCGGGTGTAAAAGATATTGTTTCTAAATCACTTGGTTCTAATACAAAAATTAATGTGGCTAAAGCAACGCTTGAAGCTTTAAAATTACAAAAAAGTCCTGCAAAAGTAGCTGCACTTCGTGGTAAGAAAGTGGAGGAGTTATAATATGAAATTAGAATCATTACCAGCGTCTAATGAAACTAAGGCTCGTAAAAGAGTTGGACGCGGTCCAGGATCTGGCATGGGTAAGACTTCTACTCGTGGTCAAAAGGGACAAAAATCAAGAAGTGGAGCAAGCATTAGTGCTTGGTTCCAAGGTGGACAAACACCTATTTATAGAAGAATTCCTAAAAGAGGATTTAATAACACACGTTTTGAGATTAAATATGCAACTATTAATTTAAATGATTTAGAGCGTTTCTTTAATGATGGAGATGTTGTTACTCCTGAAGTATTAAAGGAAAGAGGAATTATTAAAAAACAACTTAATGGAGTTAAAGTTTTAGCTAATGGAGAATTAACTAAAAAACTTACTGTTAAGGCTCATAGATTTTCATCTGCCTCTGTTACTAAAATTGAAAATGCTGGCGGTAAAGCTGAGGTGATTTAGATGTTTAAAGGAATTACCAAAATATTTAGTAAGGCTAATAAAGATTTAAGAAAAAGAATTTATTTTACTTTATTTTGTTTAGGTTTCTTTGCTCTTGGAATAAATGTTACTATTCCTTGGGCAAGTACTATTTATGAGGAATTAGGTTTTTTAGAAATATTTAACTTAATGAGTGGTGGAGGGCTTCAAAGTTTTTCCATCTTTGGGTTAGGTGTAAGTCCATATATTACGGCTAGTATTATTACGCAGTTGTTACAAATGGACATTATTCCTTATTTTAAAGAGCTTAAAGAACAAGGTTATGTTGGAAGACAAAAAATTAATAAAATTACTAGATATTTGGGTATTATAATTGCCTTTATTCAAGCATATGCCATAAGTGTCTTTTATTTAAATTCAAATGATGTTATGGTTATGCTTAAAACAAGTTTAGTTATGACTGCAGGTACTGCTTTCTTACTATGGCTTGGAGATCAAATTACCCAAAAGGGTATTGGTAATGGTCAATCACTTTTAATTATGGCTGGTATCCTTATTAGTATGCCGAATGTATTTACTAGTGTTTATAATACATTTATTAATGGTAGTATGGAAATTGGCTTAGGTATTACTTTATTTATTGTTTATATAATTTGTTATATTTTAATTATTGTAGGTATTATTTGGATTCAACTAGCAGAAAGACGAATACCTATTCAATATTCAAATAGAACAACTAGTGCTTATGGGGCACAACAATCTTTTTTACCAATAAAGATTAATAGTGCTGGAGTTATTCCTGTAATATTTGCTTCTGTTTTAACAACTATTCCGGGAACAATTGTTGCTTTAACTAAGAATGATGCAGCTATAAATTTTGTTAATAATTATATTATATATACTTCACCTACAGGATTTTTATTATATATTGTTTTAATTTTTGCTTTTTCATATTTTTATACTTTTTTGAGTATGAATCCAGAGGAAATGAGTAAGAATTTAAATAATAATGGTGGATATATTCCTGGTGTTAGACCAGGGGTTGATACAAGTAACTATATAAGTAAAACTTTATCTAGAATTACTTTAGTAGGGGCGGTATTTTTAGTTATTTTAGCAGGTTTACCAGTTTTAATATCAAGTTTTAGTAATTTGCCTTCGAGTGTAAGTTTGGGAGGTACAGGTATATTAATTGTTGTTGGTGTGGTAATTGAAACTTATAAGCAAATAGAATCTAGTTTAACTGCTAGAAGTTATGCTGAGCGTAAGAGGAGATTGCGTTAAAATGAAAAATATTATTTTTATCGCAGCTCCTGCCGCTGGCAAGGGAACAATTAGTGATTATTTAGTAAGTAATTTTGGTTATAAACATATTTCTACTGGAGATTTGCTTAGAGATTGTATTGCTAGTGGTAGTAGTCTTGGGATAGAAATTGAAGATAAACTTAAACATGGTTCTTTGGTTAGTGATGATATTGTTATAAAATTAGTTAAAGATATGTTAGTAAATATTAAGGGTTTACCATTTATTTTAGATGGTTTTCCTAGAACTTTAGAACAAGCTAGAAAACTTGATGATATGTTTTTAGAGTTAAATATTACGAATGTTTTAGTTGTTTATTTACAGGTTGATTTAAATACTCTTTTAAGTAGAGTTAAGGGAAGAGTGGTTTGTCCTAAGTGTAAAAAAAGTTATAATTTATATAATGAATTATTAAAACCAAAGATGAATAATATTTGTGATGATTGTGGGTCTATGCTTATTAAAAGAAATGATGATAATCAAGAGACATTTGTTAAACGTTATCAAAATTTTTTAGATAATAGCAAAGATATATTGAAGTTTTATCATGATAAGAATAGTTTAGTTACGATTGATGGGGTATTACCTTTAAGTGCTATTTATCAAAAACTTATAAGTGAGGTTAATAATGATTAGTATTAAAAGTAGTAGAGAAATTGATTTGATGCGAGAAGCAGGAAAAATTAATTATCTTACTCATGAAGAAGTAAAAAAACATATTAGACCTGGGATCAAAACTAGAGAATTGGATAAAATTGCTTATGATTTTATTATTAAACATCAAGCTAAACCATCTTTTTTAAATTATGAAGGGTTTCCTGCTAGTATATGTATTTCAGTTAATGATGAAGTTGTACATGGTATACCAGGAGATAGAATAATTTTAGACGGTGATATTGTGTCAATAGATATTGGCGTAGAATTGCATGGTTATCATAGTGATGCAGCAAGAACTTATATTGTTGGTAAAGTATCAGATGATGTAGCTCTTTTAGTTAAAAATACTGAGGAAGCTTTGTATGTTGGCTTGCAAAAAATTCGTGAAGGTGCTAAAATAGGAGATATTGGAGCAGCTATAGAAGATTTTGCACATAAAAATGGCCTTAGTGTTGTAGAAGAATTAGTTGGTCATGGGGTTGGAACTAATATTCATGAAGACCCTGATGTTCCTAATTATGGAAAAAAGGGAACAGGTGTTACTTTAAAGGCAGGTATGGTAATTGCAGTTGAACCGATGCTTAATTTGGGTAGTCGTTATGTTTATATGTATGATAATGATTGGACGATTGCAACTGATGATGGAATGCCTAGTGCTCATTTTGAACATACGGTTGTGGTAACAAAAGATGGATATGAAATATTAACAGGAGAGATTAGCAAATGAAAAAAAATATGAGAAATGATGTTAATCAAAAAACAAAAGAAGAGAAGATTGAAGTGGAAGGTAAAGTAATTGAAGTTTTAAAAGGCTCTGATTACTTAGTAGAACTTCAAAATGGATTTACTGTAAAAGCCTACGTTTCTGGTAAAATGCGAGTTAATATGATTCGTATCTTACCAGGTGATACAGTAACTATTGAACTCTCACCATATGATTTAACACGTGGGCGTATAACATGGAATAAAAGATAATGGAGGTATTATAATGAAAGTTAGACCATCAGTAAAGAAAATATGTAAAAAATGTAAAATTATTAGAAGAAAAGGTAAAGTTATGGTTATTTGTGAAAATCCAAAACACAAACAAACACAAGGTTAATTAAGGAGGAATTATGGCACGTATTAAAAATATTGAATTACCTAATGAAAAACAAATTTGGATTGGCTTAACAGCTATATATGGTATTGGTAAAAGTTTAGGTAAAACTATTTGTTTAAATGCAAATGTTAGTCCAGAAACTAAGGTTAAGGATTTAACTGATGAAGAAATTACTCGTTTACGTAAAGAAGTAGAAAACCATGTTGTTGAAGGTGATTTACGTCGTAATGTGCAAATGAGTATTAAAAATAAAATGGAAATTAACTGCTACCAAGGGGTTAGACATAAAAAAGGACTTCCTGTTAGAGGTCAAAGAACTAACCGTAATGCTCATACTCGTAAGGGTAGAGGTAAAGTAGTAGCAAATAAGAAAAAAGTAGGAAAGTAGGAGGTTAATAATGGCATATAATAGAAGAAAAAGAAAAGTAAAAAAGAATATTCCAGAAGCTGTTGCACATATTCATTCTACTTATAATAATACAATTGTTACTATTACAGAAAAAGATGGTAGTGTTATAGCTTGGGCTTCAAGTGGTACTATT
>CASEOP010000098.1 GCA_949289505.1 uncultured Mycoplasmatota bacterium | reverse complement strand
TGGAAATTCCCTAGTTAATACTGATGGATAATTTGCTAATATTGCATTACAAGCTTCCGCTCCTGATGGACATAATTGCTCATCAAAATACAAGTAACATTTACTTCCTTTTTTTAGATTAGCAAAAGTATGATTGCTATCTATTGTTTTTAGAACTGCGTTATTATCTTTTGCTCCATTTACTTCACAATAACTTTTTTCTTCATTGATTATATAACCACTTGCTGGCATAACCTCAATTGAATCATATCCACCACTTTCATTAACTTGATACATGGCTATGACATTTAAATCAGCCAACTTATAATTAATTGTCCCAGTTACAAGTGGTATACTTTGTGTCACTCGGTATTTAGCTCTTGTGAAATTTAATATTGTTGCACTTATTATGGCTACTGCAACTACTCCTATAACAATATTTCGTTTTAAGTGAGATTTTTTCAAAGTCTCAAATTTCATTTTTTTCTTCCTTTCTATTTTTTAGAATATACTACGTTTTTTACTCTTTTTCAGTACTATCGACAAAACATGTCAAAACTTCTTATTTTTTTTGTTAGTAATTTGCATGAGGATATTCTAGTATATATTTCTAATATACAATAATCTTGAGGAAAAATCAATACTTTTTTGTGGGGCAAATTTTGGCGAATTTGGGCTTGACGAACATAGAATATATTGTTATAATTAGTGTCGTATGACTGCTTAGATGTGCGAGGTTGCTGATACACTAGGAGGGGTTGTTCCATATACCTCATGTATCAGGTAATTTGGACGGAGCTAGTCTGTACTAGATATAGGCGAAAGGAGGACATGTAAATGTCAAATACAAAAGTTAGAATTAATCTTAGAGCGTTTGATCATCGTTTACTTGATAAAGCTGCCCTAAAGATTGTAGAAACTGTTAAAAGAACAGGTGGGGAAGTATCTGGACCTGTGCCTCTTCCAACAGAAATTCAAAAATACACTGTTTTAAGAGCGGTTCATAAGTATAAAGATGCACGTGAACAATTTGAAATGCGTACACATAAAAGACTTGTTGATATTAAAAACCCAAGTAAAGAAACTATTGATGCTTTAACACATTTAGATTTACCTAGTGGTGTTGACATTGATATAAAATTATAATTAGAAAGGATTAAAGAAAATGAAAGGAATCTTAGGGCGTAAGCTCGGAATGACTCAAGTTTTTACTAAAGAAGGAAAACTTATTCCTGTAACTGTTATTGAAGTTCAACCTAATACAGTTATGCAAGTAAAAACACCTGAGACTGATGGATATTCTGCTATCCAAGTTGGTATGGTAGATAAAAAAGAAAGTCGCTCAAATAAGCCTGAAATGGGTAGAGCAAAAAAAGCAAATACTACTCCTAAGCGCTTCTTAAAAGAAATTAGAGATTATGATGGTACTGTAAATATTGGTGATGTTATAACTGCTAATACTTTTGAAGCTGGTGAAGTAGTTGACGTTACTGGTACTAGTAAAGGACATGGTTTTACTGGTGTTATTAAACGTCATAATCAATCTAGAGGGCCTGAAACTCATGGTTCTAGATATCATAGAAGACCAGGTTCACTTGGTACTATGCTTCCAAAAAGAGTTTTGAAAGGTAAAAAATTATCTGGCCATATGGGAACAGAGACAGTTACGATTCAAAACTTAGAAGTAATTGAGGTAAACGTAAATGATGGCTACATCTTAGTTAGTGGAAATGTTCCAGGAGCTAAAAATTCAGTAGTATTTATTAAGTCTGCTGTAAAAGATAAGAAAAAGAGAAATCCAAAAGATATTATTTCTTATGAAGAGACTCCTGTTTTAGAAGAACAAATAGAAGATACTGCTGTAGAAGTAGCAAAGAAATTAGAAAGCGAAAACAATTAGTTTTCTAGAAAGGTGAAGCTATGAAAATAAGTGTTAAAAATATGCTAGGTGAAAAAGTTAAGGATTTAACTTTGAATGATGCTATTTGGAATGTTGAAGCAAACGATCAAGTCTTAAAGAAAATGATTAAACTACAACTTGATTCATTAAGACAAGGAACTCATAAAACAAAAACACGTAGTGAAGTTTCTGGTGGTGGTAGAAAACCATGGAGACAAAAAGGTACTGGTAGAGCTCGTCAAGGAAGTACTCGTGCTGTTCAATGGCGTGGTGGTGGAATAGCTTTTGGTGTTAGTCCACGTGATTATACTTTTAAAATCAATCGTAAAGAAAGAGTTTTGGCTTTAAAGAGTGCTTTATCACTTAAAGCGCAAAATAAAGAATTAGTTGTAGTTGATAATGTTAATCTTGATAGTTTAAAGACTAAAGATGTTAAAAAGTTAATAAATGATTTAGGTCTTGTTGGTAAAATATTGTTTGTTACTAATGAAGATAATGAAAATTTATATATGGCTACAAGAAATTTAGGTTATGCGTATGCTATATTAGTTAATGAAATTAATTCTTATGATTTAGTTAATGCTGATGTATTAGTATGCGATGAGGCTAGTATTGGAAAAATTGAGGAGGTGCTTAAATAATGAAAGATTATACAGATATTATTTATTCACCAGTTATTACCGAAAAAAGTACTTTAAAAATGCGTGATGAAAATGTTTATACGTTTAAAGTTGCAAAAAGTGCAACAAAAACACAAATTAAGAAAGCAATAGAAAGAGCTTTTGGGGTTAATGTTAAAAGTGTTAATACACTAAATACTAAACCAAAGAAAAAAAGAGTTGGTAAATATACAGTTATGACAAAAACTTATAAAAAAGCAATTGTTACACTTGAGGCTGGCTCTAAAATAGAGTTATAGGAGGAGTAAGTTATGGCTATTAAGAAATATAAACCTACTACTAATGGACGTAGGGGTATGACTACTTTAATGAATGAGGAAATTACAACTAGTACTCCTACTAAAAGTTTAACAAAAATTAAAGTTAAGACTGGTGGAAGAAATAATCAAGGTAAAATGACTGTTCGCCATATTGGTGGTGGAGCTAAAAGAAAGTATCGTTTAATTGATTATAAAAGAAATAAGATAGGCATTACTGGTAAAGTAGCTACTATTGAATATGATCCAAATAGAAGTGCTAATATAGCTTTAATTAATTACCGTGATGGTGAAAAAAGATATATTATTGCTCCTAAAGGATTAGAAGTTGGTATGATTATAGAAAATGGTAGAGGAGCTGATATCAAAGTTGGTAATGCTCTACCACTTGAAGCTATTCCAGTTGGTACGGTTGTTCATTGTATTGAACTTAAACCTGGTAAAGGGGCTGAGATTTGTCGTTCAGCAGGTGCTAGTGCGCAAATACTTGGTCGTGATGGTAAATATGTAATTTTACGTTTACAATCAGGGGAAACAAGAAAAATACTTGGAACTTGTATGGCTACAATTGGGGTAGTTGGTAATGAAGATTATGAACTAGTTAATTTAGGTAAAGCTGGTCGTAAACGTCATTTAGGTATTCGCCCTACTAACCGTGGTAGTGTTATGAACCCTAATGATCACCCTCATGGTGGTGGTGAAGGTAGAACGCCAGTTGGACGTAAGAGCCCAATGACACCTTGGGGCAAACCTGCTCTTGGTTATAAGACAAGAAAAAATAAGAAAGCATCTAGCAAGTTAATTGTTAGTAGAAAGAAAAAATAGGAGGAAGCTATGGCAAGAAGTTTA
>CASEOP010000097.1 GCA_949289505.1 uncultured Mycoplasmatota bacterium | reverse complement strand
TAAAAGAACCATATAATAATACAATTCCAAATACTTTTAATTATAAAAAATATTTATATAACAATAAAATATATAAATTATTTCAAGCGGAAAATATTTATTTAACAAATAAAACTTCCATTTTTAATCTAATAAAAACTTATTTTAATAGGAAAATAAATGATTATAAAAAAGCTAGTCCATATTTGCATGCGTTAATATTGGGGGAGAGTAGTTATATTTCTAATGATGTTTATCAAAAGTATCAAGAAAATGGTACAACGCATTTGTTTGCTGTATCAGGTATGCATATTACAACGCTTGTTTTATTTTTAAATTTTATTTTTAGAAAAATAAAACTAAATGAGGTTTTATTAAATGTTATAATTGTTTTATTTTTGCTTTTTTATATGTTTTTAATAGGTTTTACACCATCAGTTTTAAGAGGAGGATTAATGTATATTTTACTTAATATTAATCGAGTTTGTAAAATTAATTTAGGAACTATTTACGTTTTATATATTTTATTTTTGCTTTTAATTATTTTAAATCCTTTTTATATATATAACTTAGGCTTTATATACTCATTTGCTACATCATTTGGCTTGATATTATTTAATAAGAAAATTAAGGGTAATTATTTAGTTAAGTTAGTCAAAATTAGCATTATTGCTTTTTTATTTAGCTTGCCAATTAGTTTAATTAATTTTTATGAGATAAATTTATTAACTATTATAAATAATATTATAATAGTGCCAATAGTTACTTTTGCTTTATTTCCACTAGCTTTAATAACATTTATAATTCCGGCATTATTACCTTTGCTAAATATTATAATTGCTATTTTAGAATTTGTTAGTACACTTCTAAATCATTTTAAGATAAATTTAGTTGTTCCAAATGTAGGGCTTTTGTTTGTACTCATATATTATTTAATTATTTATTTAATTTATACTTATAGTATTAAATATATATTTTTGATAGTTATTTTAATAGGTCTTTATAAATTAATGCCTTATATTAATTCTAATGCTTATGTTTATTTTTTAGACGTAAATCAAGGAGATTCTACTTTAATTGTTGGGCATAATTTAGCTTATGCTGTTATGATTGATACAGGGGGTAAAATGGAATACGCTAAAGATGAATGGGAGGAGCAAAACAATAAATTTGATCTTGCTCAAAATATAACGACTTTTTTAAAAAGTATTGGGATTACTAAAATTGATTTGTTAATTATTACTCATGGGGATATTGATCATTTAGGATATGCTTTAAATATTAGCAAAAAAATTAAGATTGAAAATCTTTGGTTAAATTATAACACTTATAATAAAGAGGAAAAAAAGTTACTTGATCAAATAGGCCAAAATAATTTTAATAAGTTAGATATTAAAAATATTAATTATACAGTTAGTAGTGATGAAAATGAAAGTTCTTTAGTATTATATTTTATGATAGATAAAGTTCGATTTTTAATAATGGGTGATGCTTCAAAAAAAGTTGAGAAAAACATAATGCAGAAATTCTTACTGAAAACTGATATTATAAAATTGGGCCATCATGGATCTAATACAAGTAGTGATAAAGAGTTTCTTTTAAAATGTAAGCCTAAATATGCTATAATTTCGGCGGGAAGAAATAATATGTATAATCACCCATCGAAGGAAGTTTTAACAACATTAAAGGAGTTAACTATACCATATTTTAATACGCAGGATAAAGGGACAATTATTTTTAAATTAAATAAGGGTGTTAAAAAAATTGATTTTTGCCCACCTTAGTATATAATTTTTAAATATTTAATGTTATAATTAGGAAGTGGTAAATATGAAAATAGTATTAATAAATGGTGAAAGTTCTTTTTTAATAAATGAACAAATTAATGAAATTATTAAAGATAATAAAAACGTTTCTTCATTTGATATGAATGGGCAAAGGATAGAAGATTTATTAATTGAAGCAGGATATTCTTCAATGTTTGGGGAAGAAAAATTTATAATTGTAAAAAATGCTAATTTTTGGGGTTCTGGAAAATTAAATGAAAGTGATAGTGCATTATTATTAAGATATTTTGAAAATCCCAATCCTTTATCTAATATAATTTTTGTTTGTAATGAAAAAATTGACAGTCGAAAAAAAATTGTCAAGGTGGTAAAAGATAAGTATAAAATTATTACTATTCCTAATTTAAAATCATATGAAATAGAAAAAAGAGTAGAAGAGTATTTGGGGAAGAAAAAATATCAAATAGATAAAGATAGCATTAAATATATTGTTACCAATTGTTTAAATAATTTTGATTTAGTTATGATGGAAGTAGAAAAAATTATATTATACTATTCTAGTCCATGCTTTATTAAAAAAATAGATGTAGAAAACATAGTGTCGAAGTCTATTAATCAAAATAATTTTTTGTTTGTTGATAATTTAATTGAGGGTAACTTAGAAAAAAGCTTAGAACTGTTAAATGAATTAAAAATTTTAAAGGTTGAACCAACTGTTTTACTTTCTTTAATAGCTAGAGATATTAGAATTATGTTAAATATAAAAAGAATGTTAGAACAAAATAAAAGAGAATATGAAATTTTAACTGATTTAAAATTAATGGATTGGCAATTAGATAAATATTTAAAAAAAGTTTTTCCTTATAAAATTAAAGAATTAGAAGAATGGTTAGTTAAATTAGCTAATATTGATTTTAAAATAAAAAGTGGAAAACTTGATAAATATTATGCTTTAGAGTTATTAGCTTTAGATATATGTACATAAAAAGTGATTTATTATTTTAAACCACTTTTTATTTTGTCTTTATTTTTAAAATTCATTTTAGCTATTTCATAAAGCTTATTAAAACCATATTTTTTAACTATTTTTATTCCTGTTTCATCTACCAAAGGACCTGCGCCTTTAGGAAGGTTGAACCCAATATCTTGGCTTAATTTTTCCATTTCATTTAAAAAAATATATCGGGAAATGATTGAAGCTGCGGCAACTGATAAACATTTATCTTCAGCTTTAGTAGTAAAAGTTATATCTTTAACTTTTTCTTTAGCATCTTTTATATGTTCATAATATTTAGCTGGATAGACAAATTGGTCAACAACTATTTTATCATAGGCATAGTTTTTATTTTTCATGTTAGTTAAAACTTTATTATGTAGTATGGCTTTAATTTTATTCATATTTAAATCTTCGCTCCAATTTTTATTGTAAGAAGAATTTGATAACATAAAAGTTGTATAGGGAATTTTCTTAATAATTTGGGGAGCTATTTTTTTGATTTTTTCATCTGTTATTTTTTTAGAATCTCTAACACCTAATTCGGTTAAAAAATCAAAATTTTCTTTTGAAACATATGTTGCTGTAACCACAATTGGGCCAAAAAAATCACCTGTACCAACTTCATCAGAGCCAATAGTATTTTCATTAAAAAATATTTTTTCGCTACTCTTTTTCTTCTCACTGCCATCTAAGTTAATAATACGTCCATTTTTTATTCTTTCTTCTTCTATCCAATAACTTGCCTCAATATCTGCTCCAACACCTTGAAACATTATTTTACCTGATTCATATAAAGTTATTACACAATCATATTCTTTGACTTGAAAGACGGAATATGGTGGTTTTTTATCTAACATGCGATCTTTATAGAATTCTAGTATTAAAGGTAATATATTTTCGCTAACTTTAAATACAACTGTCATTTTTACACCTCTATAACAATAATATCATATATTGCTTTATTTTTCAAAAGCTTTAGTATATAATTATGGTAAGGAGTTGATGAAATGACAATTGTTGATTCAATTGTAATATTGTTTTTGCTGTTAGGAGCAGTGCTTGGCTTTAAAAAAGGAGCTATAAGAAGTTTAGTTGGCTTAGTTGGAACAATAGCTGTAGTTGTATTAGCTTATTATTTAAAAAATCCTGTAGCAGAATTATTATATACTTATTGTCCTTTCTTTGAGTTTAGTGGTGATTGGGAAGGACTAGTAACATTAAATGTTTTACTCTATGAAGGAATTGCATATATAATAGTTTTTATTATTTTATACAGTATATTATCACTAATTTTGAAACTTACAGGAATAATTGAACGGTTGCTAACGATGACAATAATTTTGGGTATTCCTTCAAAAATTATTGGGGCAGTATTAGGATTTATAGAGGCTCTTGTGTTTTGCTTTATTGTTTTATTTGTTTTGTTACAATTTAATGGCAGCCATAATTTAGTTAAAGAGAGTAGTATTGCTATGAGTGTTATTGATAAAACGCCTTTAATTGGTTCGATGGTAGATGATACTTTTGAGGCTATTTTAGAAATAAGTGATTTGCATAAAAAATATGAAAATATTAACAATATTAATGCATATAATGGCGAAATATTAAGTATTATGCTTAAATATAATGTTATTAAAGTTGATACAACACAAATGTTAATTGATAGCGGTAAACTTGATTTTGATGGTGCTAATGTAATTTTAAATACATTTAAGAAAACTACAAATTAGTCATTAATTTTTAGTAAAAATCTTAATAAAATTGGTATAATTAAAATAAATATTAATTATGTTATATAAGGAGGAAAATGATGATTAAATATTTAGATAATGAAAAATTGGAAGATGTTATTAAGGAAGGCAAGTGGATTGTTGATTTTTATGCTGATTGGTGTGGACCATGTAAAATGTTAGGGACTGTCTTAGAAACAATGAATAATAATATTTTAAAAATAAATGTTGATACTCATGAAGAATTGGCTGTTAAGTTTGGGGTGATGAGTATACCTACGATTTGTTTTTTTAAAGATGGAGATTTAAAAAATAAAATTATTGGTTTTCATAGTAAAGAAGAACTAGAAAAAATTATTAATGACATATAAAAAAACTGATTTTTCAGTTTTTTTCTTTGATAGCAATTTTATTGAGGATTTTTAGTTTAATATAATAGCGACCTATTAAAAATATGGTAGATGCTATAAAAAGGGGAATTGCTATTAATAGGTTAGATAATATATCTTCTTTGCTTTTTAGACAGTTTATTATTAAAAAAGCACTAAAAATGTAACCTAGTATACTATAAATAGTTAATCTTAATAAGCGATAATAGATGTTAGATTTATAATAATCTTTTTTATAAATATTTATAATGTGTTTTTTTTCTTTTTTAT
>CASEOP010000096.1 GCA_949289505.1 uncultured Mycoplasmatota bacterium | reverse complement strand
TATCTCATGTGTCAACAATAAAATCAACGAGATAAAAACTATTATTGGCAATGAGGCCTTTCATGAAATTTTCCCTATTATTTTAACGGATAATGGAAAAGAATTCAAGAGACCAGATCAAATTGAAAATAATGGGAAACATGTTATCAATTCTAAAATATTTTTTTGTGATCCGCAAAGAAGTGATCAAAAATCTCAAATTGAATTATCACACGAATACATTAGAAGATATATACCAAAAGGCATTTCAATAAATAATTATTCTGATAAAAACATTTTAGATATGATGAATAACATTAATTCAACACCAAGAAAATCATTAGATTGGAAAACTCCATATGATAAAGCAGTTGATATGTTTGGGAAAAATGTATTTGAAAAATTAGGCATAATAAAAATAAATAGCATTGATATTATATTAAATAATAAATTATTCAAAAAATAATAATTTATAATTCTTGCCATTGAGCGTAGCGAAATAAAAGAATTATAAATTTTAAGGGGTAATGTATCACTTAGTCATGCAGAAACAGCATATTATAGTGTTTCACTTAGTCTTGCATTAATTTGGAGTAAGGCTTGCGTTAGCATGCCTTGAAATAGTAAATGAAACGCTTTTTACTATTTTTTTAAGAAAAAAAGTGCTTTTTTTGTTGCACTTAGTCTTTCATTTTCAATGTATTTTATTGTTTTTCTTTAATGTTTCACTTAATTTTGCATTTCACCTAAAAACATTAATTGTATATTTTTAATCAAATAAGTATCCTATAATTGCTCCTACACTAAATAATATAATAACTAATATATTTATTGTATTGCAAACACTAGTGAATAGAAATAAAATTGAGGCAATGGAAAAAGCAAAAATAATTGTATATGTTTCTTCCTTTTTATATTTTAATAAATAATACATCAAAATACAGGTAATTACGGTGCCGATAACTAGTCCTATAGCATAAATTAAAAAGGTAATCGATAATGGATTACTAAGGATTGATAAAATTAATTCATAAACTCCTAACATCATAAATATGGCTGTACCACTAATTCCGGGCACTATTGAAGTTACGGCATCTATACTTCCTAATAATATAATGTATAGGTAATCTAGGAATGTTCCTTTGAAAATATAAACATCTATAATATTTAAATAAGGAATAATAAACATTAATATGAAAAAAATAGAAAATAAAATAATATTTTTTTTCTTAAAATTTATATTTTTCTTAAATTTAAATATCGTTCCTACTATTAGACCTAAAAACATATAAATGGTTTCATTATAATAATTGTTTAATAAAAATAAAATAACTTTACTAAAGATAACTATAGCTAAAAATAAACCGATTCCAAAATTAAATAAAAATTTCATATGTTTAATTTTATTGTCAAAAAATTTTGTTATAGACTCCATTAAATCCCCATAAATACCTAAAAACATTGCTAACATGGCTCCACTAACACCGGGAATAATTTTACCAATTCCTACAATAAAACCTTGGATAATCAATTTTAAGTTCATATATTCCACCAATAAAATATATGAAAAAAGATTAATTTTAAAAACTAATCTTTTTGTTATTATAATTTAGATGCGATTTAAAAAAATTAAGAAATTTAAAATGTTAATTATATAAGTTAGGTGTTAATAGTAACAAAAAAGAAGATTAGCAGCATCTTCTTTCATAAATATTTTGAACATCGTTTTCTTCACAGCAAGAATATGTAGGCATATAAGTATGACGATAAACATGATGATTAATTATTTTAGTATTACATGGTATAATGTGACCTTGCCCTTTTTTGATAGATTTTTATAATTTATTATGAACTAAATTCATATCACCATTATTACTTAATTTATTATATACTGTTTAATTTTTTATTCGAAATAAAGTTTATTTGGGATTAGATTCTACAAAAATAAAAGTATCCACAAAATCTCCATATGCTAGATAAAAGCTCTTCTTTTGGCATATAATATTCATATCTTGGTCTATTATTTATAATTCTAAAGATATTTATTAAAAGCAACTTTAATATTTATTGTTTTATCATCAAATATTTCAATTTTATCAATTAAATTTATTATTAATTCTCTACTTGGCTCTTCCATAGATAAAAATTTATTAATATATTCATTAATCATTTTATTTTTAGATTCTTCGTTGATGTTATCATTAATGCTATTATTTAAATCATTGTATCTTTTTTGCTTTATATTTAGTTCATTTTCTAATTTAATTTTAATACGATTAAATTGTTCTTCAGTTATCTTTTTATTTAATTTATCAATATAAATAATATCAAGATTATTATTTATTTGTTTAATATTATTAGTTAATGTTTCTAAATCTTTTTTATAATTAGCTTTATTATTTTCAGTTAAATTATTTAATACATTATTTTTTACTTTATCTTTATTTATATAATTTAAACACATATGAGTTAATGAATTAATTATAATTTTTTCTAATTCATCATAATTATTTGAATGAGTTGTACAAAGTTTTTGTTTTATATAAGTTCGATAGTAATTACAAATAGTATAACACCTATTATCTTTTTTTCTTCTTGCCTGTATGGAAATTCTATGACCACAATTACCACAATATAAAAGCCCGTCTAATAAATGATTTTCTTTTTTTTCATTTCTTCCTACATTTTTAGGTATTAGTTTTTGTACTTCATAAAAAGTTTCTTTATCAATAATTGGTTCATGAGTATTTTCTACAATTATATAATCTTTGGGATTGTTTTTAACAACCTTTTTAACTTTATAATTAACCTTACTTCTTTTATTTTGTACCATGTCACCTATATATATTTGATTAGTTAAAATATCTCTTATTGTTTTAGTGTGCCACTCTCCATATTTTAAATTGTAATTACTTTTCCACTCAAAACTATAATATTTAGCTGGTGTTTTTATTCCTTCATTAGTTAATTGTTTGGCTATTTTAAAAAATGATAATCCTTCTAAACACATAACAAATATTCTTTTTACAATTAGTGCTTGTTCTTCATTTATTACTAAATGATTTTTATCATTCGAATCTTTTTTATATCCAAACGGAGTTCTACCACCAACAAACTTTCCTTCTTTTTGTTTTGCTCTTAAACTCGATTTAATTTTTTTAGATATATCTTTAGCATACATATCATTCATTATTGCTTTAAATGGTGCAATATCATTATTAGAATTATCTAAAAATGTATCTATATTATCAGTAACAGCTATATATCTAACATTATGCTCTGGAAAATATTTTTCAATTAAATTACCAGTACCAATATAATCTCTTCCAAGTCTTGACATATCTTTTGTAATAACCATATTAACTTTACCTAATTCAATATCACTCATTAATCTATTAAAATTAGGTCTATCAAAATTAGTTCCACTATATCCATCATCAATATAAATATCATAAACTCTTAAATTATTCTCTTTAACATATTGAAGTAAT
>CASEOP010000095.1 GCA_949289505.1 uncultured Mycoplasmatota bacterium | reverse complement strand
GGCGGGCATATCCTAAAGCCATTTGTCTACCAAGTCCTGATGAAGCTCCCGATACAACTACAATCTTCCCTTTATAATCAAACATATATTTTTCTCCTTTATTTTGTAATATTTTTTAAGATAACAGTTTTAGTTCTAGACATTTCTTTTAAGGTCGTCATAATTCCTTCATTACCTATTCCCGAATATTTCCAACCGCCAAATGGTTGCTCGAATGAACGGAAGAATGATGCTCCATTAATTACAAAGCCACCACATTCCATAGCTTCGCTCACCTTAATAGCTCTACTTATATCTTTAGTGATAATAGATCCTGATAAACCATAAATAGATTGATTAGCTATTTCGATAGCTTCTTCTACTGTATCAAAACCAATAACCGAAATAACAGGGCCAAATATTTCCATATCTTTAGCAACTTCCATATCTTTTGTTACATTGTCAAGAATTGTTGGTTCATAAAAAGCACCATTTCTCTTGCCACCACATACTAGAGTTGCTCCGGCTTCAATTGTCGCATTTACTTGTCGTTCTACTTCAATAGCAGCTTCTTCACTTACTAAGCAGCCAATATCTGTTGCCATATCTTGAGGATTACCTTGTTTTAAAGAATTAATTTTTTCAACCATTCTTCTAATGTATTCATCTTTAACAGAATTTTCAATTAAGAATCTTTTTGATGCACAACATACTTGACCAGTATTGTAAAGCCTTCCCCAAACCGTTTCTTCAATAGCTAAATCCATATCGCCATCAGCACATAAAATGAAAGCATCATTTCCACCTAATTCTAGTGAACTATGTGCACAATGTAGAGCACAATTTTTAGCAGCATCAATACCAGCAGCAGTTGAACCAGTAAGACTTACCATATCGACTTTTTTGCTACTTGTAAGAGTTGTTCCAACTACAGAGCCACTTCCATGAACCACTGAAATTACACCAGCAGGAACTCCAGCTTCAACTAATAATTCAACATATCTTGTTAAAGTTAGAGGGTTTACACTAGCAGGTTTTAAAATAACAGCATTTCCCATTAATAATGCAGGTGGTACTTTATTGATAAAAATATCACTAGGGAAGTTAAAAGGAATAATAGCTACTACGACACCTAAAGGTTGTTGTATTGTATATTGAATGGTATTTTCTTGCCCTTTTTCTGTTCCTCTATAAACAATATTTCCATATTCATGTTTTACTTTCTCAACATAACCAGGAACTCCAATTTGAATATTTGCTATTTCATTATATGCTTCTTTAATAGGTTTACCTGTTTCTTTAGATAAAAGCATAGCAAGTTCATCTTTATTTTCTTCTACTAAATTAGCAAATCTAGATAATATTTCACATCTTTCAATAACCGATTTTGCTTCCCATTCTTTTTGGTGTGCATCAGCATAATCAATAGCCATTTCTACTTCTTCTTTAGTTAAACTAGGTACGGTATCAATAAGTTCATTTGTAGCAGGGTTATATACTTCTATAACCTTGCCACTACTTGAATCACACCATTTATTTCCAATTAAACTTTTCATTATAACCTCCTTATTTACCAAACGCCGTATATGAAAGTGATAAGCCACCTACTGTATTAGATGAATGGTCTCCACTACCATATTCACCAAAGGTAAATACCATTAAGAATTCTTTATTCGGAATTATCTTCTTAACTTCAGGATAAATCTTATCTTCAATGTTTGCTAAAGCAAGACCAAGTCTTCTTCCTCCACAGTGAACTAGAAAATAACTTTCTACAGCACCTTCCATCAAATTAGTTACGTTTTTAATTGTTTCTTCATTAGCTTTTAAAATACCTTCTGGAGTATTTGAAAGTTGAATTACTGCTGTATTAACTGCTAAATCAGCTCCAATATTCATAGAATAATCATTATTTCCAAACATTGGATGACGAACAGCGATAACTTTACCGATTGGATCTTTTACTCCTAATGGAGCACAAATTGTTTCGGTAAGTAAATTATTACCCAATAATGAATTTACATCTTTTTTCGTCCATTCTGCATATTTTTTTAAAGCCGGTTCATGGTCTATTTCTACAAGTGTTCTAGAGCCACTTATCTTAGTAATTATACCAGCATTTTCCGTTTCATGATAAGCACCTGTATAAAGATTTTTCATTTCGCCGTTTGTATAGAAAATAGCAATTACACAACCATCGGCAAAAGCTTCACCATCATTTAAAATACTCCATTTACCCTCAACTGTATTGTCAGCAGCAGAACCACCAAATACAGGAATGTTTCCAATTACATCTTGAATACCTTTTAAATATTCTTCCTCATTAGCAGGACTTGCACTCATAAAGAAGAAATCAGGTTCGATATCACTGCCCTTTACTTTACTTATAGCTTCTTTAGCAATACGAGCCCCTATTTCTCTTGGCGTTTCATCTGTTTTTTTAGAACCTGCAGTAACAACTTCAACATCACCACCAAATAACATCATTCCTGAATATCCAGTTTCTTTATTTAAATAACCATCATGAGTACATATAGCAGCAGATGAAGTACAACCTATAATTGGGGTATCACCTAAAACACTTTTTGCCCCTTCCATTAATTTAATTTGATCTTGATTAACACTTGTAAAAAATAAGCCTACTTGAGGATTCTCTATTACATTTGCCATTGTAGCTGTCTCTACACCTGATGCATAAGCATCTTCTAATTCACTATATCCAACTTTTGTTTTTAACATTTTTTCACTCTCCTTTACTTAACTAATGTTTTAACTTATTTGGACTTAAATTCATTATTTAAATAATAATCTTTGTCGCACCATTACCTCCATTCTCTATTATCATTGTACCACAAAATAACCTTCCATATTTTATTATTTAACAAATTTAACAAAAAAATGTAAACTAATAAAAAATGATTCCATTATTTCCTGAAATCATTAACCAAATTTATTTCCTGAATTTTAAAACATAATTTTTCATTTCCTTTGAAACTCTTAGGCTATCTCTTATTTTACTTATGCTTTTATTTTGAGTAAATTTATCTAATTTATTATTTTTTAAATATTTAAATCCCAATTTTTCATATTTAATAAATATTTCACATACAAGCCATGCCTTAGCCATATTTACATAATATTCATCACTTTTTATATAATCTAAAAAAGTAAAAATATCATTTAAATATTTTTCTTCCACATAATAATTCAACAACAAAATAAAACCAACTCTTATAAAATATGTTTCTTTACTATTAACTAATTCCTTAATTTTACTAAAAAAATAATCTTTATTTTTATTAACAATTTTCAAACTATTACAAAAAGTGTCACATAAAGCCCAATTATCAATTAAATTAATAGACTTATCAAAATAATATATACATTCTTCTAAATCTTTAATATTTGCTATAACCAACAATTTAATCATAACTTCTTCATAATAATTATTATTACTAATACTCAAATAACTTTTATAATCCCCTTTGCTTATTTCCTTACTTATAGCCCTTAATTTTGGAAGTCTAATACCTATAATTTCATACTTTGTGAAAATAATTTTTTCATTTAATTTTTTATAATCATTTTCCCCTAAATCCTTGAAATAATTTATAAACAACTTATAATTAGCAATATTCCATTTAAATTTTAAAAAATCCATTTTCTTCACCTAAACATTATGAAATTAAATTAACTTCTCCCGTATTTAAATCTATATAAGACTTATCACTATAATACTTTTTATTAATCGGATTAAACATTTTTTCATCTATATAATTTTTATCATATAATTCCTTTAAAGAAACAACATTTTCACACTCATCTTCTAAAAAACATTCTTTAGCATAATAATAAAATTCTTTTTCTACAACTAAAAGCAAATTATTATTATGTTGATCATGTACTTTACAAACAGTGGATAAAATTAACATTCCACTAATTATAGCCATCGTAATTATTATAACTTTTTTATTGTTCATGCTTATCTCCATAATAATTTTTAATAAATTCTTCTTTTAATTCCAAAATAGTATCATTTTTAATTGATTTTCTTATTTCTTCCATTAAATGCGTTAAAAAGCGAATATTATGAATAGATAATAATCTTGCTCCAAAAGTTTCATTACATACAATTAAATGTCTAATATAAGCTTTAGTATAATATTTACAAGCATAGCAATCACAATCATTACTTATCGGTGTAAAATCCTCTTTATATTTAGCGTTTTTCAAATTAATTTTTCCATATTTAGTATAAGCATGCCCATGACGAGCTAATCTTGTTGGCGCAACACAATCAAATATATCGACACCTCTAATTGTATTTTCAATCAAATCTATAGGATCACCAACCCCCATTAAATATCTGATTTTATTTTCCGGTAAATACTTTGTAGCATAACCAACCATTTGATACATTGTTTTTTTATCTTCGCCTACGCTAGTACCACCTATTGAGTAACCATCAAAATTCATTTTAACTAATTCTTCAGCACAAAATCGTCTTAAATCTTCATAATTGCCACCTTGGACAATCCCAAATAACATTTGATTATTATTTTTATGTACTTCTTTCCCTCTCTTAGCCCATCTAAGCGTTCTTTCTGTACTTAATTTACAATACTCATATGTTGCCGGATACCCAATACATTCATCAAAACTCATAGCAATATCACTATCAAGTTTATTTTGTATTTCTATAGATTTTTCGGGCGTCAATAAAAGCTTATCACCATTTAACTGATTTTTAAAATGTACACCCTCTTCCGTTATATCGCGAGGTTTAGCTAAGGAAAAAACTTGAAATCCTCCGCTATCAGTAAGTATTGGCCTATCCCAATTCATAAATTTATGTAAACCACCAGCTCGAGCAACTACATCTTCCCCAGGTCTTATCCATAAATGATATGTATTAGCTAATATTATACCTGCCGAAACGTCTTTTAACTCTTCTGGTGCCAATGTTTTAACTGTAGCTTGCGTTCCTACCGGCATAAACATAGGAGTTTCATATTTTTTTCCATTATATATAAAAAAACCTAATCTAGCATTTGTATTTTTTTCTTTCTTTTCTAAATTGTATATAAATTTCACATTTATCACCAAATAAATTATAAATTATTTAAAATAAAACTTCAATAAAAAAGAAAGTTATTATAAATTATTTTAAACTTTCTATTTCTTTTTTACTTAGACCGGTATATTTGATAATAGATTCAATATTTAATCCATCACGTAACATATTCTTCGCTGTTTTTAATATGCCTATGTTTTTACCTTTATCAAGTGCTACTCGCTCTACATCATTTATTTTATCGTATAGAGCTCTTACTTCTTCATCATTTACAAACTCTTCCATAAAT
>CASEOP010000094.1 GCA_949289505.1 uncultured Mycoplasmatota bacterium | reverse complement strand
ATATTATTATACCATAATATACATAAGAAGTCAACAAAAAAAGATGTTTTTTTCATCTTTTTAATTATTGGGCTGTAAATACTAACATTATTTTTACACTATATAATAATAGGTGATAACATGACTCTAAAAAAATGGAAAATTATTAGTTGTATAGGAATATTTTTATTAAGTGTTCTATTTCATTTTATTTATGATTGGTTTCCCAACTTTTTTACCAGCTTATTTTCACCAGTCAACGAAAGTATATGGGAACATAATAAAATAATTGTAGGTTCATTTCTAATTTGGGCAATAATAGAAAAAATATATTATAAAAAAAGAGCAAATGTAATTTTTGCTGAAAGTATTTCTTCTTTAGTTTGTATGCTTTTAGTAATGCTTATTTTTACCCCAATTTATTTATACATTTTAAAAACTAACGATAACATGATTCTTACCTTTGCAATTTATATTATTGCCATTATCATAAGCCAAATAGTTTCTTATAATTTACTTAAACAAAATCATAACTCAAAATTAGAAGAGTTAGGAACAATATTATTTGCTACATTTATCTTAATTAATATTATTTTTACTTATTATCCTCCTCATGTAGCCTTATTCTATGATTTTACTAATAAAATATATGGAATTAAATAATATCATTTTCAAAATCCAATAAAAATTGTTTTCGTTTAATACCCCCTTGATAGCCTACCAACTTACCATTTTGACCAATAACTCGATGACAAGGAACAATTATTAAAATTGGATTTTTGGCTATTGCTTGTCCTACTGCTTGACAAGACATTTTAGTTAATTCATCTTGTTCAATTAACATTTTTATATCCTTATAAGTCAAAGTTTTCCCATAAGGTATAGTAACGATGATATGCCAAACTTTTTTTTGAAAATTAGTCCCTCTTAAATTTAATTTAAGCTTATTTATTTTTGGCTTTTTACCTTTAAAGTAACTATCTAACCATTTTTTAGTTTCTAAAATAACTTTATTATCATACCAAATCACTTTATTAAATATATCTTCTTCAATAATATTAGAATCCTTAAATTGCACATAAATCAATTCATCATTTTTACTAATTATAATAATATCACCAATTAAAGACTTATATACACCAATATTATACATCTTATTTATCCTCTATAACCAATTTTATTTGCAATATTAAATCAGTTATATATTCATCTAATAATTTTCTTTTATAAACATAAATATATGAAGGATGTTTAACACATACTAATTTACTTTGATATATATCAATTTCTTTTAATTCTTTACTAACAATATTACCTAAAGCCACTATACAATCAGGCCTAATTTTAACTATTTCTTGTTTAAAAATTGGTATAGACTCATCTATTTCTTTTTTAGTAGGATATCGCAATTTTCCTAAACTATCCATTGGAGCATATGGCACCAAATTTAGTTTATAACAATCATAATTTAATTTATCAATTATTTTTTTTATAATTTGTCCACTATTAGTTGTAACATCAAATGGTTCTACATCTTTTTTATTAGATAAACCTACAAAAACAACTTTCTTCATTTAAATATATTCTACTAATTCATTAATACTTTTTCTAATGCTATGTTGAGGATTACCTAAATAATCAAGAGCTTTAAATCCTAAAGGTATTAAACAAACTGGTTCTAAACTATCACTTAAATTAAATTCTTTTTTTAATTGGTCTTTATCAAACATTAAAACCCAAATATTATCAACACCTACATTCGTCGATTCTAACATCATATGTGTAGCAACAATAGATGCATCAATTTCATAACTAGAATAATCCTTATTTTTCCAAGCAATATTTTTATCGCTACAAACAACTAATACAGTTGGAGCATTAAAACGACAAGGAGTAACTTTATCTATTTTTTCTAAACCCATAGTGGAAGATACAACTAATATTTTTTGAGGTTGTAAATTTTTAGCAGTAGGTGCAAGTCTACCTGCTTCTAGTATTTGATTTAGCTTTTCTTTTGGTACTTGAGTACTTTTAAACTTTCTAGTAGCCGTTCTTTCTCTTATAACTTCCTCAAAAGTTTTATCATCTTTATTCATTTAAACACCCTTTCTACATCAACATAATTATACAATGTTTTTTTAATAAATCAAAAATATTATTTAATTTTTAATAAACAAATATTTTCTACATGATAACTATAACTAAACATATCCAAAATTTTATAATCAACAATATTATATTTTTCTTCTAAAAATTTTAAATCACGCATCAAAGTAAAAGTATCACAAGATACATAAATAATTTTTTCTGGTAAAATAGATAATATGAAATCTTTTGTCTTTTTGTCTAATCCTTTTCTTGGTGGGTCAATAATAAATGTATTAAACTTAGCGTCTATTTTACTAACTATTTTAGATACATCTCCCAACATAAATTTAATATTATCTAAATGATTTAATTTTGCATTAGCAACTCCATTTAAAACTGCATTTTTAACTATTTCTATACCATATACTTCTTTAGCTTTTTGTTTAGCTACTATAGATAAAGTCCCAACTCCACAATATAAATCCAAGACAATATCATTTATATTAATATAGTTATTTATTAATTTAAATAATTTATTATTAATATTGTTATTTACTTGAAAAAAGGAATCATAAGAAACTTTAAATAATTTATTATCAATTCGCTCATAAAAGAAATTATCCCCATAAATTGTTTTATCATTATAAACAATACCTACTAATTTTATTTTATTTTTTAATTTTTCTAATTCAATATTATAATCTTTTTCATCAGTATTAATAATAATCAATATTTCATCATTATAATTAGAACGAATTGTTAAATTAGCCTTTTCTAAATTCAACAATTCATAGTTTTTAACTACTTCATTTATAGATTTTTTAGCAACTTTACATTCCCTTATTTCAATAAGATTATGGGTATTTTCTTCAAAATACCCTATTTTAGAATTAACAATTTTTAAACTAATTTTATTTCTATAATATAAAGGAAAATCATTTTTAATTATATCAACCTCATGATTATAATGCACTTTACTTTTTTTTAATAATTCCTTAATTTTAGTTAATTTAAAATTTACTGTATCTTCATAATTTAAATGCAATAAATTACACCCTCCACAATATTCAAAATATGGACACACACTTTTAATTCTCCTATTACTAGTACTTAAATAATTAATAACTTTAGCTTCCCCAAAACTTTTTTTCTCATTAACCACTTTTATTTCCACTACTTCTTCCGGTAAAGCATTTTTAACAAAAACAACTTTATTATCTAAATGCGTTATACCTCTTCCAAAATCATCAAATTTTCCAATAATTACTTTAGGCATCTTAGTCACCTCACCATAATTTTATCATGAATTGTCCTATAATTAACAATTATTTGACAAAAAGACTTTATCATATTATAATTTGATTATCAAGAGGGATATTATGAAAAAATATAGTTTATTACATCATCATCATAATATTTACACTTGCTAAGACTTTTTCAAATTGGCAGCAAGTGTTATTTATAATGCTTGTTGCCTGATAAACTATACAGGCAACTGTATAGTTTTTTATTAATTAAATATAGGAGGAACAAATTTATGAAAATTGAAAATGTTAAAGGTACATTTGACTATTCAGGAAAAGAAGAAGAAATAAGAGAATATATTAAAGATACTTTAAAAAGTGTTTTTAAATTATATGGTTATGAACCCCTTGAAACACCAATTATATGCAATTTTGATTTACTAGCCTTAAAATATAATCCAAACGATGAAATACTAAAAGAAGTTTACAAAGTAACTGACCAAGGTAATAGAAATTTAGGCCTTCGATATGACCTTACTATCCCCTTTGCTAAATTTATTACTTTAAAAAAAGATTTAGTTTTACCATATAAAAGATATGAAATTGGTACTGTATTTCGCGACGGTCCTATTAAAGCGGGAAGAAATAGACAATTTATACAATGTGATGTCGACGTAGTTGGATTAGATGGAACAAATATTGAAGCAGAAATAATATCTATATTTATTCGTGGCATGCAAAAACTAGATATACCCTTTGAAATTAAAATTAACAATCGTAAATTAATGCAAGGAATAATAGAATCACTAAATATCACGAATAAAGATGATATTTCTAATGTTATTAAAACAATTGATAAAATGGATAAAATAAGTAAAGAAGAATTAAATAAAGAATTATTAAAATTAAATATATCTAATTCAAGCCAAGCATTATTAATGCAATATTTTGAAATGAATTTAGAAGAACTATCTAAAACTTTTAACAATTCTGACAATCAAAATATTATAGAAGGTTTAAAAGAAATTAAAAATTTAATTGAACTATTAGAATATTCTAATTATGGTAAATATATAAAATTTTCACCAACTCTTGCACGTGGCCAAGAATATTACACTGGTAGTATTTTTGAAGTATATGCAATAAATTCAAATATTAAATCTAGCATTGGTGGTGGCGGTAGATATGATTTACTTATTACTAATTGGATTGATGATGGTAATATTTATCCTGCTGTTGGTATATCATTTGGCCTAAATGTTATATACGAGATTTTAAAAACTAGAGAAGAATTTAATAAAAAAAGTTTAGTTGATTTATATATTATTCCTATGGATACATATAAAGAAAGTTTAAAACTAGCTGACGAACTAAGAAATTACAATATCAAAGTTGAAGTTGAAATGAAAAATAAAAAAGTCAAAAAAGCTTTAGACTATGCTAACAAAAAAAATATTCCTTACGTTATTGTATTAGGCGAAAATGAATTAAATGATGGATATTTTAAAATAAAAGAAATGACTACTAGCAACGAGTACAATTTAAGTTTTAACGAAATAAATAAAATAAATGATATTATAAAAAAGTAAAGAAATAACAATCTTTACTTTTTTAATATTCTAGCTAAAGAATAACCCCTACTAATTTGTTCATTTATTAAATACTCTTCAATATGTACTTGATCTAATTCAAAATCTAATAGACAAAGATTATGATATAATTCCATAAATAACATATTAAATGGTTCATATCTAGAGCCACTATTACGAAATCTAATGGAAATACTAAAAGGGTCCATTAAGCTTAAATCTACTTCCATCTTATATTTATCAGGTACGACTGGTTTGATAAATTCTAATAAATAAGCATTTTTTAACTTTTTTATTTTTACATATGGGGTTATCTCTTCAAAATATTCATCACTCATCCAAATAATTTCCCCATTTTGAACAAGTTTCTGAAATGATAAGCGTTTTTTTAAATCTTTTTGGTATTTTCCCCTCCTTTTTTCCTCTTCAGCAATCTTTTCGTGATAATCTTCATTATTAATTGTGCTAAAAAACACAATTTGTTTAATTTCATCTTCCATTAATTTTCCATATATGTCCGCATCTATTACTCTTTTATATAACTTATCAAACAAAGCATATATTTGATAATTATCTTTACCAACTAAAAAAGTAGGATTATCCCCATAATTATTTAATGTAAAATATAAGTCAAGATTCCTTCCAAAAATAATTGATAATACTTTTTCATCATCTCTTTTTAAATCTATTCCATAATAATTTTCATCATCTTTATACATTGGGTATTTTTTAACTTCTAATCTTTTCATTTAAACCAACCTTTATAAGTGTTTATCATACCATATCAAACTTAATATAACAAGCAAAATACGACTTGTTAAGCCCCCTTATTTAGTGTATAATTACTTTAGAATAGGTGATGTATTTGAGAACTTTTGATTTTGAAAATATAAGTATAGTAGAAATAATTAATGATATTATTCTTGATTCAATTAAAAGAAAAGCTAGTGATATTCATTTTGACCCTATAGATGAATGCTTAATGGTTCGTATTCGTATTGATGGTGAATTACAAGATTATGCAAAAATTCCTAATATATTAAAAAGAAATGTTATAACAAGAATTAAAATTATTAGTGGCATGAATATAACCGAAACAAGATTACCGCAAGATGGCGCCATAAAAAATATTTTAAAAGATATATCTTTAGATTTACGTGTATCCTCCCTTCCATGTATTAATGGTGAAAAAATTGTTATTCGTATATTAGATTATACTATGAGTTTGAATGGGTTAGAAAATTTAGGCTTTTCTCCAACCAACTTACAAAGATTAAACGAAATGATTCAAAAACCAAATGGTTTAATATTAGTTACTGGAGCTACAGGCACAGGTAAATCAACTACTGTTTATGCTATCTTACAAAAACTAAATACTAAAAAACGTAACATAATCACTGTTGAAGATCCTGTTGAAATGAAAATTAAAAACATTAATCAAGTTCAAGTACTAAGTGAAATAGGTCTTAATTTTTCTTATACTTTACGAAGCATTTTAAGACAAGACCCTGATATAATTATGGTTGGTGAAATAAGAGATAATGAAACCGCCAAAATAGCTGTTAGAGCAAGTATTACTGGTCATTTAGTTCTATCAACCGTTCATACAAATAATTCTTTAACTACCATTGAAAGACTAATAGACATGGAAGTAGAAAGATATTTACTAGGAAGTGCCTTAACAGGTATAATTTCTCAAAAATTAGTAAAAAAATTATGTCCTAAATGTCGCGGTGTTAGACCAACTACTCCGTATGAAAAAAAACTTATTAAAAAACACTTAGGAATAAATGTAAATGAAGTATATAAAGCTGTAGGTTGCAAATATTGTAATAATGGCTATTTAGGAAGAATAGCTATTCATGAAGTTTTAACCATCAATGAAGAAATAAGAGAAGCTATTGCAACTAATGTTAATCGAAAAAATTTAAAAGAGCTTGTATATAATGCAAAAAAAGATATTACTACTATGTTTGAAGATGGATTAGAAAAAGCTATTGAAGGTCTTACTAGTATTGAAGAAATTATTAAAACTGTTGATATTGAAACTAGTAAAGAATTAGACGTTTAAAAAAGACTTTGTTAATTAAAAGTCTTTTTATATATAGCATTTAAAAAATGCGAAACATAATTAGCTAATAAAATTATAGGATATTCCAAAAATAAATATAAAAGCATAATCTTATATGTTAAATCTAAATTATTAGTATTATGATAATAAATAAAAGGTAAAGCTACTGCTATAATTAAAAAAATAATTTGCAATAAATTATGTTTAAAAAAATCTTTTTTTAAACTATTTTTTTGTTCATAAAAGAAATTTACAAATAAATATAAACACATTATAGCAAACAAATATTTACTTACAAACTCTTTATCAAAAGAAGAAAAATACCAAAAAAACACTAATAACAATAAAGTATCAATTCTAAAAATTTTAAAAATATTTCTATTAAAATATTTTAAAGAAAAACTATTATAATTATCATTATTTAAATTAAATAGCATACTAACCATAATAATTAATACCCAAGGTATAAATGTTAAAACTGTAATATATTTTTCTAATTCCATATTTCATCCCTTCCATAAAGACAACCACAATAATTTTGCCGATATAAATTATACTCTTTACTTAATTCAATACTCTTTTTATAACCATCATTTTTTTTAAAATCACCATATATATATTTGACATCTAGTTCTTTACTTACTTTTTCCCCAATTTGATTTATTATTTGGCTATTTTTATAAGGACTTACTGTTAAAGTAGTCCCAAAAAATTCAAAATCTAATTCTTTAGCTAGCAAAGCTGTTTTTTTAATTCTTAAATAAAAACATTTATTGCATCTTGCTCCCCCTTCTTTTACTTGTTCTAACCCTTTTGCCATTTCTTTAAAAGAAATATTATCATAATCACAATCCAAAAAATTTATCTTTGCTTTATTATATTCTTCTAAAAAACGTAATTGTTCATTTTTACGATGAATATATTCTGTAAAAGGTTCAATATTAGGATTATAATATAAAATTGTTATATCAAAATAATCTTTTAAAAAATCAATAACTTGTGTCGAACAAGGTCCACAACAACTATGCAACAATAATTTAGGTTTATAATCTAAAGTTTTAATTAAACAATTTAATTTATTTTGATAATTAATTTTCTCCTCCATTAACTTTCTCCCCCATCATTACTTAATTCTTCATCATCTGCTTTAAATGCCTCAAAAATAATATTATCCACATTATAACTATCTAAATAGATTGTCCCTCTTAAATCTCCAACAGTTGCATATATTTCTTTATAATCATTAAGTCGAGCTAAATTTATAACATTAACATATACCAAATTAGTATCATTCATTCGAAGCAAAAAACGATCTTCATCAATAACAATATCATTACTTATATCAGGATCATATTCTATTTCATTAATCATTTTAATTATATCTCTATCAATTTCCTTAAAAGCATCAATAAAATCATAATAATTATCTTGCGGAACATAATTAATAAGCGCTGGTATGCCCAAATATCTTGTAGCGTTGTCTACTTCTTTTTTATTACTTAACACCACTTTTTTAGTATTACGATTGTAAAAAAGAGGTACAGCTTCTTCAATCTCTATTATTAACTTACCCGTGATTGTTTTACTAATTGTAACACTATCAACCAATTCTAATTTTTTTATTTGTTTAGCTAACTTACTTTTACTTATTTTAAATATGGCTGGATAATCTTTAATATTAGCTATTTCTATAATTTCATTATCAGTTAATAATGTAGTTCCTTTAATATAAATGTTTTTAATAGGTAAAGTAAAAAGGGTATAAAAAAGCATTGCTATTAAATAAATAATTAATAACAAAACTATAAAAGCCTTAAAATTCAATCTTCTTTTAACCCTTTTTACTTTATTCATTTTCTACTTCCAATCAACTATTTCTTGTTCTAAAATTAAATCAACATCAAATTTTTCTTTAACTTGTTGATGCACTAATTTTATCAAATTTTTAATGTCATTACTAGTAGCACCACCAGCATTTACAATAAAATTGGCATGTTTATCTGATACCATAGCTCCCCCAATTCTTTTCCCTTTTAAACCTGCATCTTCAATTAACCTACCTGCATGATCATTTAAAGGATTTCTAAATACGCTACCAGCTGATGGCATATCAAGAGGTTGGGTAGCTAATCTTCTTCGCTTACGATCTAAAATAAGTTCCATTGACTTATCTTTATTTCCCTCATCTAACTTAAATGAAGCTTCAATTACAATCCAAGATTTATTTTTCAAATCAGTATATCGGTAACTATACTTTACATCTTCTTTTTTTAACTCTTTTATTTGCAAATCTTCAGTTAAAACTTTAAAACTAATTAAATTATCAAATATATCTTTATTATAAGCCCCAGCATTACCAACAAGGCTTCCTCCAACAGTTCCTGGAATGTTAATAGCCCATTCAAGCCCTGTTAAATTATTGTTTACTGCCTCACTTGCTAAAGCACCCATCATAGTTCCACCTTCACAAGTAATCATATTATTAAGCACTGTAATTTTATTTAACCCAACAAGTTTAATCATTGCACCATCAAAATATTCATCAATAATAATATTTGAACCAGCTCCCAAAATAAAATATTTTATCTTTTTATTTTGCACATACTTTAATGTTTCTATCAAACCATCTAAAGTTTCAACTAAAATCAAATATTTAGCTTGCCCATCTAATCTATAGGAATTATAATTTTTTAAAGAAACATTTTCAAGAACTTTTATTCCTTTTATATTATTCATTTAATTAACTCCTTTATTTCCTTTACAATTACATCACTACTATCCGTTTTCCCTAAATTTTTTAAATTCATTTTCATTATTTCATATTGCTTTTTATCACTTAATAATTCATTAACCATCAAAAAAAGCTTTTTACCATCTAAATTTTCTTCTTCTAACATTTTACCAGCATTATTCTTAACTATTTCTAATGCATTATAATATTGATGATTATTAGCAACATAAGGACTAGGAATAAAAATAGCGGGTAAATTTAATGCAAGTATTTCACTCATTGTCGATGCTCCTGCTCTTGTAATAATTAAATCACAATTACGCATTAAACCTGCCAAATTATCTAAATAAGGTAAAACTTTAATATTGCTACTAAATTTAGTTTTTTCAATAAAATTTTCATAATGTCTTTTACCCGTAATATATAAAACTTGATAATCACTTTTCTTACATAATTTCAAAAAGTCTTTTAATTTATCATTTAAAGTGCTACTCCCAAGCGAACCAGCAACAACAATAACTAATTTTTTCTTATTATCTAAGCCAATATCACTTTTCTTTATTTCTTTTGTAGTTAACGCATTTTCACCACAAGGATTACCTGAATATATTACTTTTTTTGCTTTAGGAAATTTTTTTAAAGTACTTAAAAATGATACAGCAACTAAATCTACATTGTTAGATAAAAATTTATTAGTTTTACCTACAATACTGTTTTGTTCATGTAAAAAAGTCTTAATATTAAGTTTTTTAGCAGCTTTTAAAACTGGATAAGTAACATACCCCCCAAAACCCAACACTATATCAGGCTTGAACTCTTCTAATATTTTTAAACATTGACGATAACTTTTAACTATTAAAAAAACATTTTTTATATCACGTAAAACATTTTTACTAAACCCATAAATATCTATTCCCTTATAATTTATTCCCCTCTTAGGAATAATATCACTTTCCATTCTATTTTTTGTACCAATATATAACACTTCTAGATTTTTATCTTCTTTCTTAAGTTTTTCTAGCACTGCTAAAGCTGGATATATATGACCACCTGTACCCCCAGCACTAACAACTACTTTCATAAACTCACCTCTTATTTAATTATACTATAAAATTAGGAAAAAACTATCTTTTTTTCATATTTCCATAGTTTTAACTTATTAAAAGATTAATTTTATTATCTAATAGCAAACTTTGTCGAACGCTTTTTCTTGCTTTTTCTTTTCCCAATAATTGATAATAAATTTATAGTGAGGTCAAAATGAAATTAACAGTTTTAGGAAATATATTAGATAAAGACCAATTAAAAGCTGCAATAACAAATAATTGTCATACAATCATTATTGCTGGCGCTGGTTCAGGAAAAAGTTTAACCATGGTAGGTAAAATTAAATATTTAGTTTTATATAAACATATACCCCTAGAAAGTATATTATGTATTACTTTTACTAATAATGCTGCTTTAAGTTTACAAAAAAAAATAGAAAAAGAACTAAATCAAAAATACAAAGTTTATACTTTTCATAAATTATCCTTAGAAATATTAAAAAATCATCAAAAAAACTATAATATAGCACCCCCAAATTTATTAGAATTTATAATTGATGAAATATTTTACAGTATAAAAAGCCCTTATTTAGAAAAACTATTTGCTACCAAAAACTATTTAGAAACCAAACAATTCCTCCAATTCAAAAATCTCATATCTAAATTTATAAGATTATATATAACCAACTTCAAAAACATTAAATCCTTTAGTTCTCTAATAAAAAAAAGTAAAAAACAAGAAAAACCTCTTTTACTAATCATTAAAAAAATATATGAAATATATGAATTAGAAAAAAGAAGCAGTAACTTAATTGATTTTGATGATATGATTTTTCTTGCCACTAACTCAATTAAAGAAAAAGGCTCCCCTACAATTTATCGCTACATAATAATTGATGAATATCAAGACACATCTTTACTTCGTAATAATTTAGTAAAGGCCATCAAAGAACAAACTAATTCTTTAATAACAGTCGTAGGTGATGATTTTCAATCTATATATCGTTTCACTGGTTGTGATATTTATATATTTTTAAAATTTATTAAATATTTTAAACCAGTAAAAAAATTATATATTAAAAATACTTATCGTAACAGCCAAGAACTAATAAAAATAGCCGGTAATTTTATCATGAAAAATCCTAACCAAATCAAAAAAAACTTAAAATCTTCCCAAAGCTTAACTAAACCTCTAGTTATATGCTATTACAAGAATATTAAAGACGATTTTTATAAACTTTTAAAAATCATCAATAGTAATAACATCATGATTTTAGGTAGAAATAACAAAGATATATATTCTCTCATAAGCAGTAAATTAAAATTAATTGAAGATAAAATTATATTTCCTAATAAAACTATATATTATAAAACTATTCATAAAGCTAAAGGCTTAGAAGAAGAAAATGTTATTATTATAAATTTAACTAATGACATAGATTCCCTACCATCAAAAATAAAAGAAGAAAAAATATTAAAATATGTTCTTAAAAATTATGATGTCTATCCATATGAAGAAGAAAGAAGATTATTTTATGTAGCTCTTACTCGAACTAAGAATTACTGTTATTTATTTGTTTCTAAAAACAATCCATCAATATTTGTTACTGAATTAATAAAAAACTACAAGAAATATATATCATTTATAGACTTGTAGTTTAATAATTATAATAAATCTTTAAATTCGCTTTCTTCCTTAACTTTAACATTTAACACTTCATGTGTTTTTATTGCTTTATAAATCAAATCTTTATAAGGTATTAAATTTTCGTATTCGCTACATTTTTCTTTTAAAGGATTTATAACAGGATGTTTAGGCACAAATATAGTACAACAATCTTCAAAAGGCAAAATACTTGTCTCATAAGTGTTAATTCCCTTAGCTATTTTAATAATATCTAATTTATCAAAACAAGCTAACGGTCTAATGACAGGTATACTTACTACTTCATTTATAGCACTCATACTTGTTAAAGTTTGACTAGCCACTTGCCCAATTGATTCACCGTTAATTAATATTTTAGCATTGCGCTTATTAGCAATAATAGCACTTATTCTATACATCATTCTTCTCATAATTGTTATTAAATAATCATGAGGTATATTTTTATATATAGCTTCTTGTATTTCCGTAAAATTAATAATATGTAAATTAATATTACAATTATATTGAGCTAACTTTTTAGTTAAACTTATAACTTTATTTTTAGCTTCAACACTAGTATGAGGAGGACTTTCAAAATATATAGCCTCTATTTTAACTCCCCTTTTCATTGCTAAATAACCTGCAACCGGTGAATCTATTCCGCCACTTAACATAAGCAACCCCTTACCTAATGTTCCAACGGGATATCCACCTAGTCCTTTTATTTTATCAAAATAAACTAAAGTATTATGAATACGATATTCCACATTTAACAAAACTTCAGGATTTTTAACATCAACTTTTAAGCCCTTAATATTTTTTAAAATATAAGCTCCCAAATTTTTACTCAATAAAAGACTGGTTGTATTAAGTTTTTTATTACTTCTTTTACTCTCCACTTTAAATGTTTTAAACTCTTTTTCTTTCAATAAATTTAATACTTCATCTTTAATTATTTCCAAATCTATAGATTCTATTATATAACCAATATTAATTTCATGAATACCAAACACTTTTTTTAATCTATCTGCAACCATATCAAAATTATCTTTAGTATGAATAAACATTCTTCCTAAATCATAATCAATATCAACTGATAAATCATCTAAAACAAATAAAATATTTTCCTTCAATTTCTTTAAAAAGAAATTAATATTATCTTTTTTAGTAGATAACTCACCATATTTAATTAAAATAACTTTTTCCATAAACATCACATAAGTATTATACTTAATAAATATTTTTTTGTAAATTAAAAACTACATTAATTATGTAGTCCACTAAGTTTCCGATAAATTTCATTAAAATACATAATAAACTTATTTATTTCATCAGTCGTCGTTAAATGAGATAAACTAATTCTAAGAGTTGAACTAGCTCTAACTTTATCATCATAAACAGCCATAACACTACTTGATAAGGTAGCACTTGAACAAGCTGTATTTGAGCTTACATATATTTCAAATTCTTCTAAAGCATGTAAAAAAGTTTCAGCTTTTATATTTCGTAAACTAATATTTAAAATATGTGGTATACTATATTTAGTTTTATTTATCATAACCCCATTATACTTTTTTAAAGCGTCTACTATTTTTAAATTTAATCTTTCAATAAATCTTTCTCTTTTTTCAATATCCGTTGTTGCAAGTCTTAAAGCTTTAGAAAAAGCCACAATTAATGGTAAAGCTGGCGTACCTGGATTAAGCATATTAGTTTTACCAGAACCATATAAAATTGGTGTCAACTCTATATTATTATTTTTATAAAGTAAACCTATACCTTTAGGTCCATAAATCTTATGAGCTGTAAACGTAGCTAAATCAACATCATGCATACTTATACTTACTTTACCTACTGCTTGAGTCATATCTGAATGTAGTACTGTATTCGGATTTTCTTTCTTAATAATTTGTCTAATCATCTTTAGTGGTTGTCTAATTCCCAGTTCACTATTAACAGCACAAATACTAACTAAAATTGTATCTTCTCTTATCAATTTTTTTAAATCTTCAAAATCAATTAATCCTTCATCATCATTATTAACATAACTTATTTCATAACCTAAAGATTCTAAATAATCGCATATAACATATATAGAAGGATGTTCTAATTTAGAAACAATGATATGCTTACCTCTTTTATAATTATGCATAGCTAATCCAATTAAAGCCATGTTATTAGCCATAGTCGCCCCACTCGTATATGTTATTTCTGTTTCATTTATATTTAGTATTTCCGCTATTTGTTTAGTTGCGCTATTCATTAAGCTCTTAGATTTAACTCCCAATTCATGTAAAGAATTAGGATTGCCAAAAAAATCTTTACTTGTCTTATTATATGTATCTAATACTTCAAAACCTACCGGTGTTGTTGCACTATAATCTAAATATATCATCCTAGTCACCTAAATCTATTATACAAAAAAACTCATTTTTATTCCACCCAAAAATTAATATTTTGCTTATATTTTATAATTAGTATGTTCATTTTCATTAATTATATTTAAACAATGACGTATGATATCCTTGCGACCCCTTTTTGATAAAACTTGAACTATATCAAAACCAGGACGACGATTTCCTTCAATAAATGTCGCGCCACCTTTAGTTATTGCCACATCCCAACCAACAACATGAATATTTTCGTTTACTAATGCAGCTTCTAAAACCATTTTTTTTACCTTATCCCAATTAGGAATTTGAAAACCATCAAATTTAATATTTGAAACCGGATGCTTATCAAAATACTCTAAATTTTTATTAAAAGCTTTCCCCATTACTTTACCGGTAGAAATATCCACTAAAGATGCCATACCCCCACGATGAAAATTATCAACACTGGCACTTCCATTTCCAACTCTTAAAGCTGCAAATAATATTTCACTTTTTCCATTATAACCAAAAGTCATAATTCTAATTGTATTTACACTTTTATCACACAACTTATTCATCTCAGGGTGTTGAACAACGTATTCCTCTAAAAATAAATGTTCTTTTTTTAATTTATCATAAAATGCTAAAACATTGGTAATATCTTTCGCATATATTTTTTCAACCCCGCTACCACCTAAACCATCATAAGGCTTAATCATAAAAAATTCATGTTTTTTTAAAAAACTTTTTAACTCTTGAATTGAACCATTATCAAAAAAATCTCGCCCAACATAATCTTGAAAATTTTTAAGAAAATTGGTTTTAATAGTAAAAAAAGTTTTATATTTAGCAGGACTTACTATCTCATAAAAGCGATCTTGATCTTTAATTGAAGCATATTCTAATACTTCTTTTTTTGTTTTTTTATATAACTGATAATTTAAATAATCACTATAACCACAGCCAATTAATCTAAAACAATTTAAAAAATTAAATTTTAATCCTAAAGAACTACGTTGTTCTTTCTTAGCTATTTTCTTTAATTCATTATTAAATCTTTTTAAATTACCCTTTAAAGCATAACTTATTATACTCATTTTTAATCACCTATTACCCTTTGATACATTTCTATAGTTTTATTTATAACATTCTCCCTAGAATAATTACTTGCTACTAATCTCAAATATTGCTCATCATATTTATCTAAATTTTTATAAACTTCTATAATAGCTTTAGCAATTTCTAAAGGATTTCCAACTTCTACTAATTTCCCACATTTACTATCAATATATTCTTCGGGACCAAAGCATTTAGTAGATACTACCGGAATACCACAAGCTAAAGCTTCTACTGCTGGAATACAAAAAGTTTCTTTAACACTAGTATTAACAAAAATATTATTTTGCTTTAAAATTTGTGCTACTTCTTTCTTTTTCTCTTTCCGCCCTACGAAATTAACATATTTTCTTAAATTTAATTCATCACACCTCTTAAGATAATAATTTTTAGCATAACCATCACCTACAATAGTTAAACAAACATCTTTAACCTGAAAATCATTAATAATAATATTTAAAGCATCAAGCATATCTTCTATTCTTTTTCCTTTACGAAAAGCACTTACAGCTATCAAACGTAATCCTTTAATTTTTTTCTTGTTTGGTTTAAATATTGAAGTATCAACTAAATTTGGTATTGTTCCCATTTTCTTAACATAACTAGGTAAATTTTCTAACATATAATTACTTACAGTTGTAAAATAAGCATATTTTAAAGCAAACTTAGTATATTCATTATACTCACCTTTAAAAAAGTCATTAAAATAAGAAGCATGTTCAGTTATTATAACAGGTATACCATACTTTTTTCCTAATTTACAAGCTGCATAACCAGCAGGAATAGTTACTTGAGCATGAATTATATCAGGCTTATTATTATCTTTTAAATACATCTTAAAAGCTTGGTCAAGTACTTTTACATACCTTTTTAATTGCCACTTAAAACTAATTCTTTCAACATTTAACATTCTTTTAACATATGTTTTATACCCATTTTCTTTTATAACATAATCTTTTTTCATAAATATATATTTTAACGGTTTATTTAATCTCTCTCTTTCAATAAATAACATATTTACATTTATATTTTTATTAATAGCTAATGCATCACAAAATTCTTTATGATACACACCCATTAATTTATCCTCACCATTAGGATACCATGAAGGTATAACTAGTACTTCCATTATTACCACCACTAAAAGTATAGCAAAAATATACTCACATTACAATCTATACAATTAAATAATAACAACTACAAAACACAAATTCATTTTTTAAAGATTTTATTAAATTTTCATTATGTCTTAATTGTAATAATATGTTATGCTCCAATATTTTTATATCTTCAATGCTTATTTGTAACAAATCTGCAATTTCTTCATAATCTAAGTTATATTCATATCTATATATTATAAATTTTTTAGATATACTGTCTAATGATTCATCTATAATGCTCATAACTTTGGAGCTAAAATGTAATTCTATTTGTTCTTCAGAAACATTTAGCTTTTCTATTAGCATTCTATTATCATTATCAGTTTTACTTTGTAAAGATATTTGTCTATTTCTTTTTTTTTAATTCAATAAAATAATCTATTGTAAATCCTTTAATTGCTTTAGTTAAATAAGTAATAACTTTACCTATTATATTATTATCTATTTTATCTAGTAATTCTAAAAAGTAAATACTTATTTCATCATAAATTTCTTCTTTTTCTAATTTATTTAAATTCATATTAAAATCAAGCATAGTTTTATATATTATTGATAATATAAAATCTCTTTGGCATAATAAAATTAAATAACGTGTGTCATAAATACCAGTTTTATATATACCAAATAAATAGCCAAAATCTAAACTATTAACCTTTATGTCAATAGAATTGGATATATTTCTAATGTATTTAAGAATTTCTTTTAATCTTGATAAAGATATAGATAAAGGAGTTCCTGATATATTATCATGAAAAAACCATATTAAAGCTATTGCCGTTTTTATATCAAAATTTTTTTCAATTACTAATTTATTTAAATTATTATAATAAATATTTTAGTTACTGTTTGATTAAATTGCTTTGTTTATAATATTCTACTTCCTCTATAATCGCTTTTTTTAAAGAAATATTTTTGCTAACCAATAGCCTTTTTATCTTTGCTGACATTTGAGGATATTTTTTATCTAAAACAAGCAATTATTCAGTATATAGTGCCATAATTTATTCCTTGATATTGACAATAATTACGTAAAGTGATGCCTTTATAAGTATACACTTTAATAATCCCCCTTTTTCCAAATATTTTAGAACAAAAATATAATAATTAAAAATTTTATAAAAAATAATCAAACAACTACATTTGATTATTTTAAAACCTACTATCTTTATTTCTTAAAAAAGGTGGAATATCATATTCATCATCTAAAGGCTCAGGCGCCGGACGACGTCTCGGCATTTTATTATCATTACTAAATAGCATTTCATCCGTTTCACCTTGATCATCAAATCCAGTTGCAATAACTGTTACGATAACTTCATCAGTCAAATTATCATTTTGAATAGCTCCAAATATAATATTAACATCATTATTAGCAGCTGCCCTAACTGTCTCAACAGCATCTTCAATTTCAAATAAAGTTAAATTAGAACCACCTGTAACATTAACAATTGCATTAGTAGCTCCTTCGATTGTTGCCTCAAGTAAAGAATTTGCTACAGCTTGTCGAGCTGCTTCAATCGCTCTATTTTCTCCCGCATTACAGCCAATTCCGATAATAGCAGTTCCACTCTTTTGCATAACTGTTTTAACATCAGCAAAATCCAAATTAATTATACCTGTTACCGCAATTAAATCAGAAATAGATTGAACCCCACGATGTAAAACATTATCCACTTCTTTAAAAGCATCTTTAAAAGAAGTATTACGATCTATTATATCTCTCAACTTATCATTAGGAATTACAATCAAAGTATCAACATTTTTCTTCAATTCCTCAAGTCCTAATAAAGCATTTTCCATTCTTCTATTGCCCTCAAATCTAAAAGGCTTAGTAACAATACCCACAGTTAAAGCCCCTGATTCTTGAGCAATTTCTGCTATAACTGGAGCTGCTCCTGTACCAGTTCCTCCACCCATTCCACAGGCAACAAAAACCATATCAGCTCCTTTAATTGCTTCTTCTAAATCAACTTTAGATTCTATCGCAGCCGCTCTACCAATTTCCGGATTAGCACCAGCCCCTAATCCTTCCGTAATAGTTGCACCTATTTGAATTTTATTTTCACATTTTGAGGCATTTAGTACTTGTAAATCAGTATTTACGACAATAAATTCAACCCCTTTTACCCCTTCTTCAATCATTCGGTTAACTGCATTATTTCCGCCACCGCCAACACCAACGACTTTTATTTTTGCAATTTGATCCATTTCTAATCCATTCATACTATGCACTCTCCTTAATTATCAAAAAAATATCCAAATAATTTTCCTAATATTGAATTTTCATTTATACTTACCTTTTTATGTACACCACTTAAAATTTCTAATTCATCTAAATTAAATACTGAATATTCTTTATTTTTCAATTTTAATCTTCCATTATAATATTTAATTGTTCCTAGCGCAGTACTAAACTTATTATTTCTAGCACCTACAACATCTATTTTACCAATAATATGCGGTTTAGTAAAGACTTTATCTAATAATTTATTAAAATCTCCAATTTCACTAGTACCCCCAGTAAAAACAATGTATTCAATTTCTCTTTTCGTCAATAAATTAATTTGTTTTAAAGCTAAATCCAATATTTCCTTTAATCTACTTTCTATAATATCACTTAAATCCTTTTGATTAATAACCACTTTTTCACCAAGTCTATCTGTAACAGTTATTTTCTCATCACTTCTAGCCATATCACCACAAGCAAGACCAATTTGTTCTTTTAATTCTCTAGCATCTTTTTTAGTAATTTTATAAATGTAAGCTATATCATTATCAACATTAACTCCTCCAAGCTCAATAACTTCTGCTTTAATTAATATTCCTTTATTAAATATAGACACTGTTGTTGTTTCTTCCCCAATATTTATTAATGCTCCAATTTTACTACCAGCCTCTTTAAATCCACTAATAGCAAAATCACCCAAAGAAGAAATAACTACATCAATTACTTTCACCCCAATCGCATCCATTACTTTCAAAAAACTATTAACATTATTTTTAGGCACTGTTATTAAAACAGCTTTTAAAGATAACTTCTTTCCAATCATATTAATAGGATTTTTAACAACATTATTGTCAACTTTATAAATAGTAGGTAAAATTGAAATTAACTCTTCATTCTCACCTACCTTATTATAACTTACAGCATGCATTGCCCGAATTAAATCTTGATGAGTAACAACATGTTCTTCATTGGTAATAGTACTAACTCCTTCACTCATTTGCACTTCCGTATAATATGCAGGAATTGAGAGTACTACTTCTTTAACCGGAATTCCCAACATTTCTTCAGCTTTATGAAAACATTCTTTTAAAACTGGAATTAATTCATCTTTATGATATATTAGCCCTTTTTTTAATCCTTTACTCGGAACTTCAGAGGTACACAAGACATTAAGTTTATTTTTAATAAACTCACCTACTATAAGTTTAATTGAATTTGTCCCAATATCTAAACTAGCAATAATTTTCCTCATAGCATCCTCCTACTATTTCCTTAATTATACTTTACTTTTAGTGCTTTTTCAAGTTGTTAAAAAAAAAACTTCTTCAATTCGCAAAATTTAAATAACTAAATTGTCAAAGAGCATAACAAAGCTAGAGAGTCAATAATTGTTTCAACTGGTCTCT
>CASEOP010000093.1 GCA_949289505.1 uncultured Mycoplasmatota bacterium | reverse complement strand
TGCACTTGAAAATGGTACTAAATTCTCTATCCGTGAAGGTGGACGTACTGTTGGTGCTGGTGTAGTATCAGAAATTATTGAATAATAGAAATGAGGACCTTTTATTAAGGTTCTTTTTTTTGTTAAAATTGTAATTTGATATGGTTGAGTATTTTATTTTACAATAATTATTTGAGATTTAACTTTTATAATTGGAAAACGTTTTGAGGAAATTATTAAAAATTTGTTTTATAGAAAAATGATATTTAAAATAAAAAAAATAGTTTTATTAAACTAATTTGGGTTATTAAACATTAAGGAGTGATAAAGGGGATTTTATTTTTTATAATATTAGGTTTCAGTATAGTTTTAGATTTTAAATTTTATTTTTAAACTTTATATGATTAAAAAAATGATGAAAATATTTCATCACTTTTTAATGTTTAAGCACTCTAATTTTCATTTGGTAAAGATTTGTCATTTTGATTATTATCTTTATTATTTGATAAATTTGTTTCTTCTTTTGAAGGTAATATAATATCTAAAGCTTCATCGTTTGTAGTTTCGTTTTCATTATTTTTATCATTTTCTTCTATTGTTTCTTCTTTGTTGTTTTCTTTATTAGAATTGTTAGTTTCATTGTTATTAGTTTCAACGTTGTTAATATAAATAGTTAATTCACTCACATTATTTAACAAAATACCATCAGATATGCTTTGATTTGCTATTAATCCTGGAGCTATATTGGAATTATAATAAGCACTTGAACTATCAACAAATTCCTTGTTTAAAACTATGTTATGGCTATTAGCCCAGTTTTCAGCTTCACTTACACTTAATCCAACAAAGTTTTTCATAGTCTCTAGTTTTTTACCAGTAGTTATTCCTTGACCAGTTATTTTAGTTGTATACTCTTCATTAGCATCAAAACTAAAAGTTTTTATCATTTCATGATTTTCTAGTTCTAGATTTTCCTTCATTAATTTTACAATTGCATTTAATGAGTCAGGATAGTAACCTATAGCAGATGTAATTATACCATTATTGCTTAACCTAACTGGTAAGCTATAGTATTCCAAATAGGTTTTTTCTATAGTTAATAATGATTCGTCTTTTAAAGCATTGCTTAACATATTTTTTAGGACATCGTAAAATGATAATATTTGTTTACTGCTCATATTGGTAGTAATGTTTTTAGTTATGGCGGTTAAAATATCTTCAATTTTAGATAAATTATCTAGGCTGGCGGCTTTTTTAGCAATGGCTTCTACTACTTGTTGTTGATGTTTATTTCTATCTATATCACTTTGTAAGTATAAATGTCTGCATCTTGCGTATGCTAAAGCTTCCTCACCATTAATTTTTTGTAATCCAGGATCTAGATAAATCATACCACTAGTACTAGTATCTCGATCAGAGTTTTGTTCGCAAAATCTTCCGCCACAGTTTACACCATGGTTGTAATTAAAATCAGGCTTTTCGATGTCAACTTCAATACCACCTAGGGCATCTACTAGGTCAACAACACCTTTAAAATTAATTTTAACGTAGTAATCAATTGTTATATCTGTTAATTGCTCAACAGTCTTTATGACACAACTTGTACCATATGCTGCACTAGAATTAATTTTGGCATAGTTATTGTTATTACATGCTATGGGCACGTATGTGTCTCTTGGAATTGAAAACATAGTAGCATTTAAAGTTTTGGGATTAAATGTGATTAACATTAATGTGTCACCATTAAATGCAGCATTGGCATTTAAACCATTAATTTCACTATCAACGCCCATTAATAATATGGTAAAAGGTTCATTTAATGCTTTATTACTTACTAAAGTTGAGTCTTGATTTTTTAATTTTTTGCTGTATGAATATATTACAGTTGTATTTTCTAAATCTTTAAATGATTCTTCACTACCAAAAATGGTTTGATAATTAGAACTTATAAATATGCCATCTATTTCTTTATTTAATAAATCAAAAATCATTTCATAATAGCTTGAATATTCTATTATTTCGTTGCCTTTTAAATTCTCTTTCTCAATTAATTCTTTAGCTAAAATATTACCTTCTATATCATCGGAATTGTTAATCATTCCTAAAGTACTTTCTTTATTAATTTTGGTTGTATTTAAAGTAATTAAATTTGTTGTGTATGTTATATATTCTTCTTCTGATATATTATTTATGCCAGTATAAATAATACCAATATAATAATTTACAATAAAGAAAATAATAGTTAAAATTATTGTTATGGCAGTAGTTATAGCTATTTTGATGTGTTTTTTTAATATAATATTTATTAAATTCCATAAGAAGTATGTTATTAGCCATATACCAAATATTATAATTATAATAATTCTTATTGGAGTTTCAATTCCTATTAGTCTTAATAAGTTTTTTGTTAAGTTAATGTAACTTATTATATATAGAATAAATGTTAATAAATAAATTATTAAAAATATTTTATTTGTCCTTTTTAATTTGTTTAATAATACTTTCATTTGCAACCCTCATTTTTATTTGTAACATTATAATTATATAATATATTTTTGACTATGGCAATTTAAATATATTCTTTACAGCATTTTACTACTATTTTTAGTTCATTGACTTGTAGATTTTACGTAAATATATTATAATTATTATGAGATATAATGCAAAATAGACGGGAGGCTAGTATGAAAAAGATGTTGTTAGTAGTTTTGTTTTTTGTATTAGGTTTCTTTTGTCTAAATGTGTCAGTTTATGCGGCTAGTAAATATTTAATTATGATGGATGCAGTAAATATTAGAAAAGGAGCTGGTACTAATTATGGAGTGTATAAAGTGGCTAGTGTTGGTGCTAAATATTATTTAAATAGTGATACTTTAATTGCTGATAATAGTGGTGGATGTAGTGCTGGTTGGTATGAAATAAATTATAATAGTTCTAGTGCTTATGTATGTAGTGAATATGTCAGAGTATATGATGAAGAAAATATGGCAAATAATAAAGAGCCGGAAACTGCTTGTGAAATAGATTTAGCTAATAAGGGGTTTCCTAGTACTTATTTTGTTCCATTATGTGAACTTAAAGAGAAATATTCTAATTGGAATTTTGAACCTATTTTAACTGGGTTGGATTTTAATACAGTTGTTGCTCAAGAAAGCAAATGTGGTAAAAGTTATATTGAAACCAATGACCCTAATTACATGGATACTACTTGTAAAAGTGATTATGCTAGTACAAGTATTTGGAAACCTGCTAGTTATGGTGCAGTTAAATATTATATTGATCCTAGAAATTTTTTCTCTGAGTCTTATATATTTATGTTTGAAACTTTATCTTATGTAAATAGTTTGGATGGCGTTTATGCATCAGCTGTTACTAGTGTAATTAAAAATACTTCGTTTTATAAATATCATTTAGGTATTGGAAATGATTTAGGAGAAGTCATTAAAAATGCAGGGCAAAATATAGGTGTTAGTCCAACTTTTATTGCTTCTAGAATATTGCAAGAAATTGGTTCATCATCATCATTGTATAATTTATATAGTGGAGTTTATCCTGGATATGAAGGTTATTATAATTTTTATAATTATGGTGTTAGTGATAGTTGTGCAACAACTAATGGTACTACTAAATGTGGTCTTGATTATGCTAAAAATAAAGGATGGTATGGACTTTTACCGGCAATTCAAGGTGGTGTTTCTTCAATAAATAATGAATATATTAAATCAGGACAGTATACAAGGTATTTACAAAAATTTAATGTTGTGCCAAGTAATCCTAATAATTTATATGGTCATCAATATATGACTAATATTAGAGCTCCTTATGGGGAGGGTAAAACTGCTTATAATTCTTATAAAAATGCAGATGCTTTAAATTCTAATTTTACTTTTTCTATTCCTGTTTATGAAAATATGCCGGCTTATACAACATTGCCAACAAGTTCTTCAGATAATGTTAGTAGTGGTGCTACTGGGGAAAGTGGTGGTAGTAGTTCGGCTCCTTCTACTTTAGCTCCAACAGCAATAATTACAACGGCTGGTTATAAGTATAAAGGTTCTTATATTATCGGCATAAGTCCTGAATCAACTGTTGCATCATTAAAAGGTAATTTAGAAAGTATTTCAGGAAATAGTGTTTCAATAACTAATAGTAGTGGAAATAATGTTGATAGTAATTCATTAATTGCTACAGGTATGAAGGTTACTATTAATGGTACTTCTAAGGAAACATTTACGGTAGTTATTTATGGTGATGCTAGTGGTGATGGAAAAATTGGCGCTCTAGATTTGTTGTATATTCAAAGATATATATTAAAAGTAGAAAATTTGTCAAATGCTTATTTAGAAAGTGCTGATTCTAGTAGAGATGGAAAAGTTGGTGCTTTGGATTTATTGGTAGTTCAGCGACACATATTAAATGTAGAATCAATTAAACAATAAAAGGAGGATTTATGAAAAAAATATTATTATTTTTAAGTTTTGTTTTATCTTTAGGATTGTTTACATCTAATGTTTATGCTTCCAGTGGAAAAATAAGTGTTAGTTCTTCATCTACTGCAATAGTTGGAAACACCTTAACAGTAACTGTTACTTTATCTAGTTCATCTGCTTTAGGTTCTTGGGAATTTGATATTAATTATGATAGTAGTTATTTAAGACTTACATCATCTTCTGCAGAAAATAATGGGACTTATTTTGTTAATTATGGAAATGGTAGTATAAAATCAAAATCTTATACATTACAATTTAAAGTTTTAAAAAGTGGAACTACTAATATAACTGTAGGAAGTTTTGATGTGCATGATTGGGATAAAAATAATATGAGCATAACAAGAGCTAATAAAAAAGTTACTTTGATGACTCAAGCTGAACTTGAAGCTTCATATAGTAAAGATAATAATTTAAAAGATTTGAGTGTTAGTATTGGTGATGAGACTTATGAATTTAGTCCAGCTTTTGATAAAGATACTTTAGAATACAGTGTTGATGTACCAACAGGAACAACTTTAATAAACGTTAAGGCTACAAAAAATGATAATACAGCGACTATTGATGGTGATGGAGAAATTGAAGTAACAGAAGGACCTAATATTATTCCTATTGTGGTTACAGCTCAAAATGGTGATAAAAAGACCTATACATTAACTGTAAATGTTTTAGATCAAAATCCTATAGAGGTGGAAATTGATGGCAAAACTTATACTGTTGTTAAAACTAAATCTTTATTAACAGCACCTGTAACTTTTACGGAAACAACTATTAATATTAACGATTTTGAAATTCCGGCTTTTGTAAATGAAAGTATATCTTATACTTTAGTTGGTTTGAAAGATGAGAATGGTGATATTGCATTATATCGTTATTTAGATGGTCAATATAGTGTTTATAATGAAATTAATACGAAGTCATTATTGTTGATTCCTATTGCATTTTCTAGTGAACTTGATTATATTAAAACAACTGTAACTATAAATAATGAAACAGTAGATGCTTATAAATATAGTGAAAATAGTCCTTTATTTATAATAAATGCTATTAATTTGGAAGATGGTAAGACAAATTTGTATTTGTATGATTCAGTTAGTAATATGGCTATTTTGTTTGATGAATCTTTTATTAATGAAACGAATAATACTATTCTAAATTATACTTATGTGATTATTGCATTTGCTTCAGCTTTATTCTTAATGTTAATAGTGATAATAGGTTTACTTTGTAGTGGTAAAAAGAAACAAAAAAAGATAGAAAGTTTTATTTTGAAACAGGAAGCTAAAATAGAGGCTACTAGAAAACTTAATGATGTTGTTTTAGAAGTTAATAAAATTGTATCTGATGAAAAAGATAGGAAAGTAGAAAAAGTTTTTTTGGAAGATAAAGATAATAGTGAAAATAAAAATGGTTTAGAACAAGAAAATAATAAGTCAAAAAAAGAATTAAAAAAGGAGAAAAAAGAAGCTAAGAAGAAAGCTAAAGAAGATAAAAAAAGACTTAGAGAAGAGTTTTTACAAGATGAAATTAAAATAGAAGATCAAATAAAAAAGATTGATGAGACATTAAATGAAGATACTGGGGTTTATAATATTTTTGAAGATGATAGAAAAAAGAAGAAGAAAAAATAGATGCTCTTCTTTTTGTTTGATATAATAATAGTGGTGGATTTATTATGGAACTTAATGATATTAAAGGTGTTGGACCTAAAATGCTTAAAAATTTAAATGATTTGGGTATTAGTTCAGTAATTGATTTGTTAACATTTTATCCTTTTAGATATGATATTTTTGCGCCTGTGTCATTAGATGATAATTATAATAATGAAAGAATTGCTATTAATGTTGTTATAGAAACTACTTCGACTACAGCTTTTTTAAGAAAAAATTTTAATAAATTACAGTTTAGAGCTAATCATAATGGTAAAGCTATATATGCTGTTATTTTTAATCGGGCTTTTTTGAAACCTCATATAGTTATTGGAAAGACTGTAACTTTGATTGGAAAGTATGATGTTAATCGAAATACTTTTGTGTGTGATGATATTAAATTGAAACCTTTAGAAAAAAAAGAAATTATTCCAATTTATCATGTAAAAAAAGATTTGAAAAATAACGATTTAAAAAGGATTATTGAAAGTGCGTTAAATGATAGTACTAAAATTATTAATTATGTGCCTAATGAGTTCTTAATGAAATATGATTTTGTTAGTAAAAAACAAGCACTTAGAATGATACATTTTCCATGTAATTTTGAAGAAATTAAAAAAGCTAAGGTTTTTTTGAAATATGAAGAATTGTTTTTGTTTCTGTTTAAAATAGCTTTTTTAAAAAATAACAATGATAATATATATAAGGATAATAAAATTTTTGATAATGAAAAAATAAGAAGGTTTGTTGCTTGTTTACCTTTTACTTTGACTAATAGTCAAAAAGATGCTTTGATAGATATATTAAAAGATTTACGAAGTAATAAAAAAATGAATAGACTTGTTTTAGGTGATGTTGGTAGTGGAAAAACAATTATTGGTTTTATTAGTATGTATGCTAATTATTTAGCAGGTTTTCAAAGTGTTTTAATGGCTCCAACTGAAGTGCTCGCTAGACAACATTTTGAGACTGCTTTAAATTATTTTAGTAATTTTAATTTGAGTGTGGATATTTTGGTTGGTAGTATGAGTAAAAAAGAAAAAGAAAATGTTAAACAGAGATTAATTAGTGGTGACATAGATATATTAATCGGAACTCATGCAATAATTGAGGAAAATGTTTTATTTTATCGTTTGGGATTAGCTATAACGGATGAACAACATCGTTTTGGGGTTAAGCAACGTGATGTTTTAAAAAGTAAAGGGGAAGTAACAGATGCACTTTATATGAGTGCTACTCCTATTCCTAGGTCTTATGCTTTGACTTTATATGGGGATTTAGATGTTTCATTTATTAAACAAAAACCTGGTGGTAGAAAAGATATTGTAACTATAATAAAAAGTTATAAAGAATTAAAAGAGGTTTTAGGACATGTTTTAAGTGAAATAAAAAAAGGATATCAAGTTTATGTTGTTGCAAGTCTTATTGATGAAAATGAAGAAATGGATTTAAAAAGTGTGGAAAGTTTAAAAGATAAATTTTCTATGGCTTATCAAAATAAGATTCCTATAGAAATTTTACATGGCAAATTGAAACAAAATGAGAAAAATAGCATCATGGAAAGATTTAAAAATGGAGAAATAAAGATTCTTATTTCGACAACTGTTATTGAAGTTGGAGTAGATGTTAAAAATGCTACTGTAATGATTATTTTTGATGCTGATAGATTTGGGCTTGCTACTATTCATCAGTTAAGGGGAAGGGTTGGAAGAAATAATGTTGAATCTTATTGCTATTTAATTTGTGATAAAAATGTGGATAGATTAAAAGTTTTAGAGGAAAGTAATGATGGCTTTTATATTTCTGAAAAAGATTTAGAATTGAGGGGGGAAGGAGATTTGTTTGGGATTAGGCAAAGTGGAATAAAAACTTTTAAAATTGCTGATTTAAAAACTGATTTAAAAATAATGCTGCAAGCAAAGAAAGATAGTTTAGAATATTTAAGCAGTGGTTCTTATAAAAATAATATGAATTATTATAAGGTTGTAAAAGATTTAGAAAGATTAAATTAGAATGTAATGTTTAACTTTTTGGTAAAATTCAAAAAAATGGGTGACTTCTCAAAGTAATGGAAACTGATAAAGCCAGTAAATATAGTCTCAAAGTAATGGACACAGAAAATCGATAGTAAAAATAACTACCGATTTTTTAATAATTTGCTAATTTCTCAAAGTAATGGACAATTTTATATCATTGTTTAATGA
>CASEOP010000092.1 GCA_949289505.1 uncultured Mycoplasmatota bacterium | reverse complement strand
CTGAAAATCCTTGTGTCGCTGGTTCAATTCCCGCTGGAGCCACCATAAAATGTTACTTAAAAACCTAGGAATTACCTAGGTTTTTTTATGCCTTTTAACTAGGACAAAAATACTACTACTTATTTTTAAGGACAATTTTAGGTCAATAGTAGTTTAATTTAATTAAAAATTAATAAAAAAATTGCATTTAATTAAATGTAATTTCATTATATATTTTATCAAAAAATTATTTAAAATTGCTTTATTATAATCTAATTTTAAATAATATTTAGTTTACACTTTAACATTTATAAAGATGATATATGGAAAGAAGAACAGCCAAAAAAATATAATATAAAATACATTTATTTATTTACCAAAGAAATCAATTATTTTAATAATAATTCTTACTATACTTTTAGAGGTTTATTTAGATTATTAAAAAGGGTCGACGACATAAGCTATTGGAAAAAATGTAATATAAGTAATGATGGAAAAATTTCTATAAAAAGAGAAGATATAGAATCATATATAATAAATGAAGAAAATATGAATAATTAATTTAAAAATATTATGTCAAAAATAATAAATCTACCTCTTCGTTTTTATTCGAACCATTTAATCAGATAACATTAAATTAGTGATGAATATAAATACGATAAAATAATAAATAAGTCCAATAATTTTTATAAATAAATTTCAAATTGTTTAAATATAAAACTTAATTTAATTCATAATTATTTTAAATTATTAGAAGAAATAAGTGAACTTAAAAGTATTTGAAGTACACGTAACTCTATATATGATATTGCCATAATCTTTGCAATTGAAATTATATTATTGATTAATTTTTCTAATAATTGTTTAGGATTATAATAAAATAGTACTAATTTAATATTTGACTGTCTTTTAATTCTCCTTTGTATTTATAATAAGTATTTTTATATATATTACAAATTTTCATTACTTTTTCATCATTATTAGAGCCATTAAAGTCTTTAGAGTTTTTAAGAATTAACTCCTATATTAAATAATTCTTGCTAAAGAGATAAATCTTCTTCACTATTTTTGCTCATATGCTATTTAGAGTCAAATATAATAGTAACTTTATTTTTATTAGTTGCCTATCGTTTTGCTAAATTATAAACTTTATTCTATTCTACCTTCAAATTTAATACATGTATAATAATCTTTAAAAATATGAACGTTAAGATATGCAGATAATATATTCCTAACTTGTCTTTCAAGACTTTGTCTAGTAATAATACTCTACAAAAATCAATATTTAATTCCATAAAAAAATAATCTTTCTATTAGTAATAAAATAAAAATAATAGATTTGTATATACAATTTTTGCAATACATAAAACTAGTGCTTATTTATATAAATTTACCACTTTAAAATATAAACTAATTGTTTATTTATTATTTTTAAAATATAATATGAACATAAAATTAAAATAAATATTTTCCTACTTAAAATGCTATTTACATTATAGAAATTACAATTAATTTATAATACTTGATATAATAAAGAACAAGTGAGGAGATGATTATTAGCAAGTGCACTAATTCATTTAGCGATTGCCAAAAAATATTTAAAAAAAGATCAACAACTAAACTATGAAAAATTTTGTAAAGACTTATATTTTGCATATGATGGTGTTAGCAATTATATATCAAAAAAATTAAATAATGAAAATGCTTATAAAGAATATCTAAGAAAATAGCTACAGGACAAGTCTTATAAAAAGCGTATATTAACAATTATGAATTATAAAAGCAAAAAATTACAATAAATAGTGGATATTTAGACATTAGTTTAAATAATACTGTGTAATATTTGTTTGTTGATTTTATTGTAGCCGACAACTTATTAAATATTATGTTATTTTTATATTAAATTGAGATAAGTACATAATAACTGGCAAAGTTATCATAAAAAAATAGGATAAACTTTAATGTCATAAAAAAGGTAATTACACGTAGGATTTACTAGAGGTGTTGTATTTGAAAAAAATATTAATTATTTTTATTGCGTGTTTATTCTTTATACCTATAGTTAAAGCTGAAGATTCTTTAAATCTTAGTAGTGAAAGTGCAATTTTAATAGATAGTAAAAGTGGTAAAATATTATATGAAAAAAATAAAGATGAAAAGTTACCCATGGCAAGTATGACCAAAATTATGAGTATGCTTATAATTATGGAAAACATAGATAATGGCAATTTAAAATATGAAGATAAAGTATTAATCAGTAAAAACGCTAGCAGTATGGGAGGGTCCCAAGTATTTTTACAAGCAGGGGAAGAATATACGGTTGATAATTTGTTAAAATGTATAGCTATAGCTAGTGCGAATGACGCCGTTGTTGCGATGGCTGAAAAAATTAGTGGTAGTGTAGATGCTTTTGTTAATCTTATGAATGATAAAGCAAAAGAATTAGAACTTACAAATACTAATTTTGCTAATCCCCATGGTTTAGATAATGAAAATCACTATTCTACAGCCTATGATATGGCAAAAATGGCGCAAGAGTTATTAAAATATGAAGATATATTAAATTATACATCTATATATGAAGATTATTTAACCAAACCTGACGGTTCTCAAGTATGGCTAGTAAATACTAATCGTTTAGTTAGATTTTATGATGGTGTAGATGGTCTTAAAACTGGATATACAACTGAAGCTGGATATTGTCTTACTGCAACTGCCAAAAAAAATGATTTACGTTTAATAAGTGTAGTTATGAAATCCCCTAGTGCTGAGGCAAGGAGTAGTGATACATCAACTTTATTGACTTATGGTTTTAATTCTTTTAAAAGCAATATTATATATAATAAGGATAAATCATTAGGTAAAATAAAAGTGGAAAAAGGTAAATTAAAAGAAGTAAATATTTATTTAAAAGAAAATGCAACAGAAATATTAAGTGTTACCGAAAAGCAAAATAACTACAGCTTTAATATAAAAATAGACAAAATAGTAGCGCCAGTAAAGGAAAACACAATAATTGGAAAAGCTGAAATAATAGACAATGAAGGAAATATTATTGATGAAGTTGATATTATTGTAAAAGAAAATGTCGAAAAAGCAAGTTTTATTGATTATTTAAAACAAAGTTTTGAATTTATAACTAGTGGAATTTGAGTAAGGCAATCGCATAAAAAATTGACGTAAAGCAGTTATAGACACGGTATGACACAGAATATAAGATTGTTAATGATACTATAAGAATGTACAAAAAGAGGAATTTAGAAATGTACAAAATTGTACATGAAAATCCTCAAAAAGTACATTCT
>CASEOP010000091.1 GCA_949289505.1 uncultured Mycoplasmatota bacterium | reverse complement strand
TTTTTATTATTCATACTTATCTATTCTCCTATATTAATAAGTATACCATATAATGACAATTTACCTACAAAAATTTTTTACACCCTAGATTTACTTTACTTTGTTTAACCACAAGCCATGTATATTGCAATAAGCATATGCGTTTTCAACTGTTTCATCTTTTAATAGCGAAAAGTAAACTATTGGTTCATCATTAGGATTTAATTTAACTCTTTTAATTCCTTTATTTGTTTGTAGATATACCCATTCAATATAGTGAGTCTCTTCCATTGGGTGAATTATTTCCCCAACAGTTATTTTAACAATATTTTCCTCGACTTCAATTACTGGAATGTGTTTTTCAGTCGCAGCTTCAGTTGTGTTGGCTATAAGTTCTTGCATAGGCTCATTGCAACAAACTGGTGTTACCCCTGAGTCATTAATCATTTCAATTAAATTGCCACAACGTTTGCATAACAAAAATTTTCTATTCATTTTTACCTCCATAATTAAAATAGCAAATAATTTTAATTATGGCTATAATAAATAGTGTTGTTTACATTTATTTTTTTAAATTGACTTAAAAATAAATTTTATATTATTTATATTTTGGATGTTTTGTGTTAAACTATTAAATGATAGGGTTGATAAGATGAAAACAAAATCTTTAATTATTATGTTTGGAATTACAAGTGTTTTAATTATATATTGTTTAATTTGTTATAATTTATTAATTAAAAAGGTTGAACTTGATACTAAAAATTATATTATGAGTTATTTTAATACTTATAATAGTGATATTTCTTCTTATGAATTTGTTAGTACTACAAGTAAAGGGAAAAACTTATTACAAGTTTTAGTAAAAGCTCAAGACAAATATTATACTTTTTATTTTAAGATAGATAAACAAAATTATAAAATTTTAAATGTCTCTTTAGATAGGCAAAATTAGATTTTTATTTTAAGACTGTGTTTTCTTCGCTTTTTATGTTTTTAGCTAATTCTTTATACACTTTTACTATACGTATTAATATCTCTTTGTTGTCTAATTTTAAATCATTGCAAGCTATAAGTGTTGCTAAGCCATTAGCGTATAGCCATAAATTCATAAATAAATTTTTTGCTTCTTCAAAACTTAAGCTGTGTTTATTAACTAAATTAATTATTGTTGATTGATTCCATTTTTCGTTTAAAACATTATCTATGGTAGTCCATTTTAAATTATTAGATAAAAACATGCATTTAAAATAGTTTTTGTGCATATAGGCAAATTCTACATAAGCTACACATACAGTAATTAAAGCATTTTTATTATCTACTCTTTTGGCAATAAACTCATCATATTCTTTTTTTATAATTTCATTTATATCATTTTTTAAATCATCTAAACTATTATAGATACGATATATTGGTTTAGTAGATATTCCAGTGTTTTTGGCTAAATCTCTAGCGTTTATACTTTCTATTCCTTCATTTTCAACCATTTTAATAGCCGTTTTTAATAGCATTTTTTTGTCTATTATAATTCTTCCTGCCATAGTTTTCCCCATCCTTTTATTATTGGTAACTTATGTTATCATTATAGCATATTTATTATTTTTGTCAAATCAAAACAAACGCTTATGTACGTTTGTTAATCTTTTTTTATTTTAATATGAAATTCGTATATGTCGTTTAAATCAGTTTCTTCTAAAGAAATATTAAATCCTTTATGTAATAAAGTTTCTTTAGTCTCTCTAATCATATTTATAGCTGTTTTTAGGTCTAAGCCTAACTTTTCTTCGATTTTTGTTTCAAAATTAGGATCTAACGTATCTATTAAATCGACTGGGTCAAATACTTTTTCATCAATTTCTTTATCCATTTTTGTTTCTATTTTTGAAGCGCCAAAATTAGGGCTTAAATTATTAATAGTGGTATCTTCTTTTGTTTCTTGTATTTTTGGTAATTCAAAGTTCAACGTTGGTGTTTTTAATATTGGTTCTTCCATATTCATATTTACTTTTTCATTTTCTAAAAAATTGAAAAAATTGCCTTTTGAATCATTTCTAGCTTGCTCTACAGGAATAACATCTGGATTAAACATCTTTTCTCTTTCAATTTCTCTTAATTTTCTTGCTATATCACTTTCTTCATTTATATTTGGTATTTCCGTTGCTTCTTTTCTAATTGCATCTATATCTATATTTCTAACTAAAGGAATGTCCGTATCGTCAGTACTTTCGTTATTATTTTCATTACTACTTTCAGCGCTATTTGTTTCATATGCCTTTTTTAGGGCATTGTCTAAATCTCTAACTGTCATTCTTTCGTCAATTATTTTTTTTAGCCATTTACGTTGTTCTTCATGGCTTGTTAAAACTAAGAGACTTCTTGCATGACGTTCACTTATTTCATTATTCATTAGAGCAAGTTGTACTTCTTCATCTAGGTTTAATAGTCTTAATTTATTGGCTATTGCACTTTGTGATAAACCCATTTTTTTGGCCAGTTCTGTTTGCGTTAAATATCCTTTGTCTAATAAATTTTTATAACTTCTAGCCTCTTCTATCGCTGATAAATCTCTTCTTTGAACATTTTCGACAATAGCTACTTCAGCACTTTTATTGTCATCTATGTTAGCTATAACAGCAGGAACTTTTGATAAGCCTGCCATTTTGGCAGCTTTGTACCTTCTTTCACCTGCTATAATTTCATATTTATCCCCTATTCTTCTTAGCACTAATGGTTGAATTATTCCATGTTGTTTGATAGAATTAGATAACTCTTCTAAGCCACGGTCATCAAAATTAAGACGTGGTTGAAATCTATTAGGAATAATTTCTTCAATTGGTATTTGTAATACGTTTTGTTCAATATTCACTTTTATCAGCCCCATTTACTTATAACTTATTTTATCATTTTTTTGGGTTATTTTCAACTTATAATATGTTATTATTTTAAACTGGCAAATAACTTTGTATTTAAAAGATTAGGATAGTATTTAGCTATTTCTTGTTTTATATATAAGCCTTTTTGATATAAATGTGGGTAATCATTTATAAGAGATTCGCTATTGCAGGAACAAATTTTTTCGAAAATACGGGCTCTATCTTCTGCTTCATATGTATGGGAATAAAAATCTATAAAATAGACATTATTTATTTCTTGTTCATTAAGAGTGTAATCAAATATTTTGGTGGTAGTATATGAATTATTATAATAAAAATCTTGGGGATTATATGCTTGCCAATTTGAAAAAGAACTTATGTTTTGATTTTTTAAATTAAACTCTATATTATGCATTAGCTCATGGCATAATAATTCTTCAATATTTGGTTGATTTATATCAATTACTATCATGTATTTTTTGTTGTAAATTAAAGAATAGGCAGCTGGATTGGATACTTGAGTTTCATAATTGCTAGGAGTTAGCTTGCCTGTTAAGTATAAATTTAATCCTTCATATCCATTATTATAAAAACTTTCAAAAAAAGTTTTATCATATTTGACTAAAATACTTTCTAATTTATTTAATGCTTTTATTATTATATTATTATTAATAACTTTTTCAGCTGAAAAATCTGGAAAATTTATGATTGCATCTTCTTTAACATTAATGTTAATATGGTAATTTTGTTCAAAATTATTTATGTCATTTGCTACTTTACTTGATATTTCATTTTGATAATCATTTGTGTCTATTAGAGGTAAATCTAATTTGTCTAAATCAATAATATAAAAATTATTTTCATCTTGTAAAATATTGATATAAAGATAATTGTCTTTAACTAGTAAATGAGATATAGGATTATCTTTGGCGTATAGTAGTTCTAATTTTGCTATTTTCTCACTTTTTAAGTCTATTATTAAAATAATATCGTCTATTATGTTATATAAATATAATGTATTTCTATCTTGAGACATCGTGCTAGTATAAAAGTAGCTAGTTTCAAGGTTGTTTTCATATTCCATGTTTTTTTCGGTAACTAAATTATAAATATTAAAAGTTTTATCATTGTAAAATACAAAACCTTCTGCAAATGAGAAATAATTTTGGTATTCAATTGTTTTAATAGTATTGCTATTTATATTGTATATATAATAATAATCATTATCATCATTAAATAAGATATAGCTATTATTAGATGTTTTTAAATAATCTTTATAATATAATGGAATATTTGAATTAATGGTGCGAAATAATTTTTCTTCATTATTTATTATTAATTTAAGATTATTTTGGGATAATTTTAGATAAGTGTCTTTATACGGGATAAAATTTACGTTACTTTCTTCATTATATTGATAAGTATATATTTCTTCAAATTTCAAATTATAAACTGTAAAATTATTTATTCCAGTACAATATATATAATTATTATTTAAATAACAGTCATCTTTAGTATTAGTATAGTTTTTTATTTCAGTTGTTTCATTATTATAAATATTAAGTTTTTTTAATTTGTAATTATATAATTGATTGCTATCATTTATAGTATCAACTAGGAGATAATATATATTTTCGTTATCAACATAAATATTATTTATAGTTGATTGTTCATTATCCAAATTGTAACCATAGGTATAATTATTTATTAAGTTTTCTTGAAGTGGGTTTGAATTATCCTTTTTAATATTTACTCTTAAAAATAAAATTAAAAAAATAAGTGCTATTATAGTTATGAGTAATATAATATTTTTTTTCATTATTTACACCCTTTATTATAACTATAATAGCACGTAATATCTTTTATGTCTATTTTTTATTTTTTACTTTTTATTATTTTGTCATATTTACGAGGATAAATTAAAGATGTAGTCTTTTCCTTTTCTATTACAATTAGAGATCTATTACTTAATTCGATTGGTAAATTAAATTTTATAATATTAATAATTTTGCTATCTAACTTTTGTAATATGTTATTACTTTCTTCTAATTCATTATTTATATTGCCTTTCATAGCAATAAATTTACCTTTTACTTTTAAATAAGGAATGGATAATTCTGATAAAATACGCAAATTAGCTACTGCTCTTGATGTTATTATATCAAAATATTCACGATAAGTTCTTGGTAAATTTTCTGCTCGAGTATTTAGACAAGTTATTTGTGATAAATTTAATTTTTTTATCATTTCATTTAAAAAAGTAATTTTTTTGTTATTTGAATCAATTAAAGTTATTTCTAAATCGGGATAAAATATTTTTAAAACTAAGCCAGGAAATCCTGCTCCTGTTCCTATATCTAATAATTTTAGCTTGGAATTTAGATTTACAGCTTTAATTAATGTTAATGAGTCATAAAAGTGTTTTAAATATATTTCTTTTTCTTCTTTAATAGCGGTTAAATTGAATTTTTGATTATAAGCTATTAACATTTCTTTATATGTTTCTAAATCTTTTAAATTTTGGGCAGTTACTTTTATGTTTAATTTTTCTAATTCATGAATAAATTCTTCAATAGTCATATAAGCTCCTTATTTATCATATTTCTTTTTCAAATATACTGAAAGTATAGCAATATCTGAGGGATTTACACCGCTAATTCTAGATGCTTGAGCAATGGATAATGGTTTTATTTGCTTTAATTTTTGTTTGGCTTCACTGGCCAAATTTAAAACATCATCATAATCAATATCTTGGGGAATTTGCTTTTCCTCTAGTTTTTTCATTTTTTCTGCTTCTTTGTAAACTTTGGCTATATATCCTTCATATTTTACTTCAATTTCAACTTCTTCTAGAATTTCTTTAGTATAATCTAGTATTATTAGTTCTTTTATTGTTTCAATACTTATTTCCGGTCTTTTTAAAAGCATATATAAATTTGTACTGTAAGTTGGTATTTCTAGCTTTCTTTTCATAAATATTTCTTTTGTTTCATTATTTAATCTTAAATTATTATTTCGTAAAATATTTTTTACTTCATTAATTAAATTTTCTTTTTCTATTAATTTTTGATATTTTTCTTCATCAATTGTTCCATTTTTATAACCAATACTTCTAAGTCTTAAATCTGCATTATCATGACGTAATATTAGACGATATTCTGCTCTAGAAGTAAGCATACGATATGGTTCTTTTGTCCCTTTAGTTACTAAGTCATCTATTAATACACCTATATAAGCTTCGTCTCTATGTAAAATTAACGGTTCTAACCCTTTTAACTTGTGATGGGCATTAATTCCGGCGATTAAACCTTGAGCAGCTGCTTCTTCATATCCTGATGTTCCATTAATTTGACCAGCAGTAAATAAATTTTCTATTATTTTGTTTTCTAAACTTGGTTTCATTTCTAAAGGATTTAGAGCATCATATTCAATAGCATAAGCATATTTAGTTATAATAGCGTTTTCTAAGCCTTGAAGAGAATGAACCATTTGTTCTTGAATATCTCTTGGCATTGATGTTGAAAAGCCTTGTAAATACCATTCATCATAATAAATACTTTCAGGCTCTAAAAATAATTGATGGCGTTCTTTGTCTGCAAATCTTACTAATTTATCTTCAATAGATGGACAATATCTTGGACCTATTCCTGTTACATAGCCACCATACATAGCAGATTTATTTAAATTGTTGCGAATAATTTCATGCGTTTTGACATTCGTATATAGCAAATAACATTTTTGTTGTTCATTTATTTTATAAAATGGGGGATTATCAAAACTGAAGGTATAGTATTCATTATCTCCTTTTTCTTCTTGCATTTGGCTAAAATCAATAGATTCTTTCTTTATTCTTGGAGGAGTTCCTGTTTTTAGTCTTTGTATATCTAAGCCCAATTTTTTAAGATTATCACTTAAATTATTGCTTCTTGCCTCACCATGAGGGCCTCCTGGATTATTTTCACTGCCAATTAAAATATTAGCTTTTAAATATGTACCAGTTGTTAATATGACGGCTTTACTTTTGATTTCTCTACCATCACTTAAAATTATGCCGTTAACTTTGGTATCATTAACTATTAAATTTTCAACCATTCCTTCAATTATATCTAGGTTTAAAGTATTATTTAGAAAATCTAACATAACTTGAGGATATGTTATTTTGTCAGCTTGAGCGCGCAAACTTCTTACGGCTGGGCCTTTTCCATTATTAAGCATTTTAATTTGGAAATGAGAACGGTCGGCAACACGCCCCATAAGTCCACCTAAAGCATCTATTTCTCTTACAATAATACCTTTGGCTGTTCCACCAATAGAGGGATTACATGGCATATCAGCAATATTTTTGATATTTGCTGTCACTAAAGCTGTTTTTAAGCCTAAATATGCCCCAATATGGGCTGCTTCACATCCGGCATGACCGCCTCCTACTACGATTAAATCATACATATTTATTACCTTACTTTCCTAAGCAGAATTCGCTAAATAAAGTATCTAGTAGTTCTTCTTGATAAGATTCTCCTGTAATTTCGCCAAGTAAATCCCATGCTTTTTTAATATCAATTGCTATCATATCGACAGGTAAAAGATTGCTTACATTATTTAAGGCATTTTTTATATACTCTAGTGCTTCTTTAATTAGTCCTATTTCTCTAGCACTTGATACTACTTCTAAATTACTACTATTAATGCGTTCTAAGTCAAATAATTCTACTATTTTATTTTTTAATTCGTTTAATCCATCTAATGTTACTGTATTTCCGGTTACTACTTCTTTTTCATTTAATTTTAATTTGGTTGGTAAATCAGTCTTGTTTACAAAAACTATGTGAGTTTTATTTTTTATTTTATTTAATAATTCTTGATCTTCTTCTGTTAGTACTTCATTATTATTTAAAACTAATATAATTAAATCTGATTCATCAATCATTTCTAAAGATTTATCTACACCTATTTTTTCTACTAAGTCTTCTGTTTTACGAATTCCCGCTGTATCAATAAATATTAAAGCTATTCCTTTTAATTCTATTTCACCTTCGACAATATCTCTTGTTGTTCCTGCAATGTCAGTAACAATCGCTTTATTTTTATTTAATAAAGCATTTAAAATACTACTTTTTCCAACGTTTGGTCTACCTATAATGGCTACTTTTATACCATTTTCAATAATTGTACCAATCTTTGATTCCTCTAATAAACTCTCTAATTCACTTTTTATTTCTTTTAATCTTGGGGGTAAATTTTCAAGAGTTATTTCTAGAGCATCTTCATATTCAGGAAAATCAATATTTACTTCAATATTAGCTAGAAGTTCTACAATAATTTGTCTTGTTTTTCTTATTTTAGCTGATACTTTACCATTTAATGTATTCAAAGCTAATTTTCGTTCTAAATTGGTATGCGATTTGATTAAACTATTTACTGCTTGAGCTTGTGATAAATCTATTCTACCATTTAAAAAAGCTCTTTTAGTAAATTCGCCCTTGTCTGCTAAACGTATGCCATTTGCTATTAAAACTTCTAATATTTTCTTGGTTGTAGCTATACCACCGTGAGAATTAATTTCAACTATATCTTCTTTAGTGTAGGTTTTTGGTGCTTTTAATACACTTACTAATACTTCATCAATAATTTCATTATTATCAATAATATGGCCATAATGGATAGTGTGGCTATTTACTTCTTCTAAGTTTTTGCCATCAAAAAGCTTGGCAACTTTACTTATTGCTTCATCACCACTTACTCTAATAATAGAAATAGCCCCAACTCCTAAAGAGGTTGATATTGCACAAATTGTATCATTCATAAAAGTCACTCCTTTTAAGCGACTTTATTATAGCAAATTATTGATGATTTAGCAATTTTTAGTTTTGATTTGTAATATATAGTTTTTATAGTTATACTATTAATTGATTTATTTAAACATTAAAAATTCATGTAAATATTAGTTTGATTTAATATATTATTTATAATTTTAGTTTGTTTATTTTTTTTGACGTTCTTCTAAATTTTTAAAACCATAGGCAACGCTACTATAAGTTCTATTAAATAAGTTTGCAGCAAATTCTTCACCATATCTAGAAGATTTTTCAATCATATAATTTTTAAATCTTTCTGGTTCGTAACTTTCAATTTGAAAATAATTTTCTTTTCTATAAAGATAAAAAAATAAGTCTGTTAAATCTAGATCAATTATAGCATTTATGCCATATGATAGAGCTAATTCTCCTAATCTTTTACAGCAATCTTGAGCATGATAACCACCAATTACTAATTTATCTACATTATTTAACTTTTTAATTAGGGCTAATTCATCGGGATAAATATGATTTTTTACTATCTCTTCAAATTTTATGTTAGTATAAATTATCTCATCATGCTCTTTTTGTGTTATACCATAAATTTCTTTATCAGGATACAGTACAAAAATTACTCTATATCCTTTCTTTCTATACCTTTCATCAATAGTTTGATTTAGAACTTCAAAAGGCCTCTTAATATTCATTGTATCATAATAATTGTTTCCCAAAAAAATACATCAGCAAATTCTTTTATAGGGTATAAGTATAAAAAAACGTCTTTCATTTAAAATTCCTTTCATAAAAATTATTACATCATAATATTTTTGAAAATAAAAAGGTTCCTATTTCTAGAAACCCAAGAAAACATTTTACGATTAACGTTTTGAGAATTGTGGAGCACGACGAGCTTTTTTAAGTCCGTATTTTTTACGTTCTTTAACTCTAGCATCTCTTGTTAAGAAACCATGCGCTTTTAAAATCTTACGATAAGAATCTTCTCTTGTTTGGTCAGTATTGGCATCAAACTTTAATAAAGCTCTAGCAATACCTAAACGAATTGCTCCTGCTTGACCAGAATATCCGCCACCATTAACAGTAATATCAATATCAAAACGATTAATATTGTCAGTTACTGTAAGTGGTTGTTTTAAATCCATTACTAAAATAGCATTAGGAAAATATTCATTAACATCAGTACCATTTACAACGATATTTCCAGTTCCACCTGTAATTCTTACTTGTGCAGAACTTCTTTTACGACGACCTGTTGCCGTCCATACTTGTTTTGCCATTTAAATCCTCCTAATCATTTAAAGCTATAGGTTTTTGTGCCTCATGCTTATGTTCACTACCTGCATAAACAAATAATTTTTTGCCCATTGCTCTTCCTAGTGAATTATGAGGAAGCATACCTTTTACAGCTCTTTCTAACATTTCTTCTGGATATTTTTCAATCATAACTTTAGCAGTTCTTTCTCTTAGACCACCTGGATAACCAGAGTGATTGTAATACATCTTATCATTTATCTTATTTCCAGTTAAATTAACTTTTGATGCATTAATAATGATGACATAATCCCCACAATCTACTGAAGGAGTATAAGTAGGTTTATGTTTTCCTCTTAAAATAGTTGCAGCTTTAGTTGCTATTCTACCTAAGTTTTTGCCTTCAGCATCAATTACATACCATTTACGTTCAACGTTTTCTTTTTTTTGCATAAATGTTTTCATATTTTTTCCCTTTCATTAGTTTTCCTTGTTTCTGCTTTCCCAGGGCATGACAATTCCAACAAATAAAATGTACCAGTTAAAATTATATGTAAAAATATGCTGTTTGTCAAATAAAAATTGATATTTTCTGCTTATTTTACTAAAATTTTCCTCTTATACTATAAGTTTCTTTTATTACATTTTTTTCTTTTAGATTAATAAGTGTTTCATTTATAGCTAATAAATTATATTTTTGATACGAACTATAATTAGCTCATCTTTTATAATAATATTCAGAAAACATTAAGGTGTTATAAATCATATAATTATCTAATTCATTTAATCTACCACTTTTAGCTATTGTTAATAAGTATTGTAACCCTTTTCTTAATGCTTCTGATGTTTGATTGCTAACTAATATTTTTTACTTGATTTTAATTGTTTGATTATAGTATCATACTCTTTTCTAAATTGCTCAATTATATCTAGTTCGTCTTTCATTTTGATTCACTTCCATATTCTATTTTATATAAATATAATCCATTAGGGATTGCTGTTTTAAATTGTTTTTTTATTTCAGGTTGTTCTAAAGCCTTTTTTATATCTTCTAAACTTGCTTTATTATTTGATACATCAAGCATGGCACCAACTAGATTTCTTACCATATATCTATAAAAACTTTTACCAATAAATTTTATTTCTAGTATTTCTTTTACTTTTTTAAATTTTATATCATAAATTATACATTCATAATTATTTCTTTCTCCTGAAGTAAAGTTTTTAAAATTATGTACTCCCTTAAATATTTTGGCACATTTTTTCATTTTTTTTATATCTAATTTATAGTTGGGTTCAAAGGTGTAATTAAATAGTAGTGGATTAAATTTTCCTAAGTTTATTTTATAAATATATTCTTTTTTTAAAACGTTAAACCTAGGGTGAAAATCTTCTTTTACATTCCTAACATTTGTAATGTAAATATATGGTGCTAAAAGATTATTTAAAGCTAATTTTAAATGAGTTCTATCAATATTAATATCTAATGAAAAAGTAGCTTTTTGGTCTAGAGCATGTACGCCTCTATCAGTTCTGCCCGCACCTTTTATCTCAACTTTGTTGCCGTTAATTATACTTAAAGCTTCTTCTATTTTTTTTTGAATAGTTTCATAGCTTTTTAATCTTTGAAAACCATAAAATTTCGAGCCATCATAACTTATACTTATTAAATATTTCATTTTTCTTGTTCCTTTAGGCGATATATTGCTTTAAGTAAGTCATTTACTTCGATATAATCTTCTATATTTTTGCCTTTAGCCTTTATTATATTAATTATTTCTTGAATAGGTGATTCATTTGTATCTTTTAAAATTGAAAAATATTGCTTTTTGAGAATTGTGTTGATAACTTGATATTTATCAACAATAATTATTTCATAGAGAATGTCTAAAAAGTTTGTTAAATCATTAGTGAAAATAATAATTGTCTTTTGATAATCATTAATTAATCTATTCCACAATCGTTTAAAATAGTTCATTTCCTTGTAATTAAGCTCTTTTTCAAAAAAATTAAAAACTAAGTATTTTTTGTTTTCAATTAAGGCTTTGGCCAAAGATATTTTTTTTAACTCGCAGATAGAACATTCATTGGCAGTTTTTGATAATACACTTTCATTTAACAAAACCATTTTTAGTGATGAAAGGGTTTTTGGACTATTTAAATATTCTTTTACACTGCCTTTAAACTTGCCACTTGTTATGATGCCTATATTTTTATTATTTGTTGTTAAATTAATATTGCCTATTAACCCATATATTTTATTAATTTCTCTGTTTTCAATAATTTTTGCTACTTCCATAAACTATCCACCAACTCTTTGCTATTAAAATATATTTTATTAACTAAACCATAATATTTTAAACCAATTGATAATTCTACTATTGATGGTAAATTAAAGCCTAGTTTTTTTAATATTTTTTCTTCTTGTAATACGTACTCTTTTTTCCCTTCCATTATTATTTTTTCATTATGAAATACTATTAAATACTCTAATAGTAAAGTTTCTTCTATGTCAGTTGTGTAATTAATAATTATTTTATTTTGAGATTTTATATAATTTACTAATTTGGTCTTAAACTTGTTAGGTAAGTATGTTAATACGTTAAAAAAGACATATATTTTATTTTCGCTGCTTAGACTAGATAATATTTTTATCTTTAATTTATCTATTTCAGTTAAATCTTGTTTATTTTTTAATTCTAATTCATCAAATAGTTCATAATACTCATTTTTTACTATAGGTAAATAGTCGTCTCTTTCTTTTGTTATAACAACACAGTGGTTATTAATAAAAAAAATGGCATCTTCAATATAATTGAAAGTTGAGGTATATAATATAGTTGTGTTTTTATCATATATTGTTTTATTATTTAATTTATATAATTCATGCATAATATCCCACCGCTCATATAATAACAAAAATTATAACAAATTTAAATCAAAAGTTATTAATATCTGATAAAATGTATTTCGGGATTTCTTTATTGCTTTTTACGTATAGATTTATAAAATTGGCGAAATTGTTTTAACTTTTAATATCATTGCTTCTTTAAAAAAAGATTTTAACAAATAATTTTTAGGCTGTCAAAAAGAAAAAAATTAGTTATTTATATAACTAGTTTTCCTTATTTAAACCATATTTACGGTTAAATTTTTCAATGTTTCCAGTTTTCTTTACTTTTCCTTGTGCACCTGTATAAAATGGGTGGCATTCACTACATATTTCAACGCTAATGTTTTCTTTCGTTGAATGAGTTTTAAATGTTGCTCCACATGCGCAAGTTATAGTTGTTTCTTTCATTTCTGGATGGATTCCTTTTTTCATTTTTACCTCCCGCCATATCAAAATTTTTGACATAGTAAATTCATTTGTCTTAAGTATTATATCATATTTTTATAACTTTACAACCTTTTTTTTATTTCTTTGTAAATTGCTTGATGACCTAAATAGTTTATATAATAGCTATCTTGGGTTAAATAATATTTATTTTCCATAAGAATTTTGTTTATATCTATAAACATGAAATTGTTAGCTAAGGCTATGTCTCTTATACTGGCATTAATATTTTCAATTGTTAGAAAATCGTTTTTTCCCCATGTATACAGGCTTATTACAATAATTTGATTTTGGTTTAGCATTTTTATCATACTTAATAATTCTTCTATATCATGTAAGTACTCTTCTTTTATTTCTTTTGTTATTTTAGTGTTAGCTAATTCATCCATACCAATCGCTATTGTTAAGATATCAGCTTGGTTTAATGCTTGTTTTATTTCTATATTATCATTTTTTATGAGCAGTGTTTTATTTTCTTTTATTTCATAAATTAATTCTTTTATTGTTTTTCGACTACTTGCAAACTCATAAATGTATTTTTTTAAGTTATGTTGCAATTCATAATCTTCCTTTAGATAATCATTAAAGCTTATTCCATCTATATTATATGGAGTCATACCAATAGATAAGCCATCACCAATTGCTACTATTGTTATTTCATTATTTTGAGTAAAAAAATAGATAATTATTGATAATATTCCTCCTAAAATTGTGATTAATATTATCTTCTTTTTCATATTCTTCACCTCAAAAAAATATAGTACATTACACTATATTTCTTTGATTTCTATTTTAGCACCAACATTTCTTAATTTTTCATCTATGTTTTCATAGCCTCTTAATATATGTTCAACATCATTTATTATCGTTGTTCCCTCAGCAGTAAGCCCGGCTAAAACTAAAGCTGCTCCACCTCTTAAATCAGTTGCTACAACTTCCTCGCCATGTAATTTGCTTGGGCCTATAGTCATTGAAGTCATACCTTTTACTTTGATATTGGCACCCATTTTATTTAATGAAGGAACATGACCCATGCGGTTTTCCCATATTGTTTCTTCAAACAAAGATGTGCCATTTGCTTGAGTTAATAATACACTCATTGGTTGACCTATATCTGTTGGAAAACCTGGATATACTAATGTTTTAATATTTGTTGGTTTTAAATTATCAACTTTACTTATCATTACATAATCTTTAGCAATTTTAATATTTGAACCCATATCTTTTAATTTGTTTGTTAAAGCTTCTATATGTTTAGGTATTATGTTTTTTATACACATATTTTTTCCTACTAGAGCTCCTAAAATTATGTATGTTCCAGCTTCTATGCGATCAGGTAAGACAGTTATTTTGCCGCCTTCTAATTTGTTTACACCATAAATAGTTATTTCATCAGTGCCTGCTCCTTCAATATTGGCTCCCATACTTATTAGATAATCAGCTATATTTTCAATTTCAGCTTCTTTAGCTGCATTATGAATAACTGTTTTTCCTTCGGCTAAAACACTAGCAAACATTAAATTAATTGTTGCTCCGACACTTTGAAATCGTAAGTATATATCCGTTCCTATCAATTTATCAGCTTTTAAAATATATTTATTTCCTTCTATTTTTACTTCTGCACCTAAAGCTTTGAACCCGTCTATGTGAATATCAATTGGTCTAGCTCCAATGTTACAACCTCCAGGTATAAATATTTCAACATATTTTTCTTTTCCTAATAAAGCTCCCATAAAATAGTAGGAAGCACGTAATTTTTTAGAATGGGCTTCATCAATTAAAGTGTTTTTTAAATTTACAGTATCAATTTCAAGTTCATCAGCATTTAATTTTACTTCACAATTTAATATATTTAATATGTCTATTAAAGCATCACGATCAGATATATTTGGCACTTGTTTTATTATTGATTTACCATTTGCTAATATAGAAGCTGGTATTAAAGCAACAGCACTATTTTTAGCTCCGCCAATTAATATATTACCTGTTAATTCATGATTACCATTTATAATCATTTGTTTCATTTTAACACACCCTTATCTTTAATTGTTTTAGTATAATTAGGCTCTTATACTATTTTTTATGATTATTTTTTTTTTTGGTGCATATTAAAAAATTTTTTAATACTCCCCCATGATTAATATATCTAGTTTTTTTGCCAAAGTCAAACTTTTTATATGTTATAGTGTATAATTTGAATAAAAAGTGTAAATATTTTCTTAATATTACTAGGTGATACTGTGAAAAAATTGGTTATTGTGTTATTTTTTTTAAGTTTGAGTTACTTAATGTTTAATGGAGATGAGGAAGTATTGATTCCGAATGAAGCTATAAGGTTTAGAGTCATTGCTAATAGTAATACTATAGAAGATCAACAAGGGAAGTTAATAATTAAAAATAAAGTTGAAAAAGAAATATATAATTTAATTAATGGGTCGAACAATGTTAATGAAGTTAGAAACATAATCGAAAATAATCTTGATACAATTAAAAGTATTGTTGATGATTATAATATTCCTTTTAAAATTAATTATGGAAATAATTACTTTCCTAGCAAAAACTATAAAGGAGTATTGTATCCTGCAGGAAATTACGAATCTTTAGTTATAACTTTGGGTGAAGGTGAAGGTAAAAATTTTTGGTGTGTTTTGTTTCCTCCACTTTGTTTATTGGAAAATAATAAAGAAGATATTAGCGATGTTGATTATCAATTATATGTGAAAAAATTATTAGATAAGTTCTAAAAATTTTACCTCTTAATAATATTTGTTAGGAGGTTTTTTATTTGAAAGAATTTTTTAGTTTAGTTTTAATTGGAATTGCTCTTTCAATGGATACTTTTTCTCTTTCTCTTGGAGTAGGTACGTTTAATGTTTCAAATAAAAAAGCTTTTAAGTTGGCTTTAATTGTAGGATTTATGCATTTTGTTATGCCTTTTTTGGGTATGCTTGTAGGTAATAAACTGATTGATATATTTAAAATACAATATGATATATTATTGGGTTTTATTTTAATAATTATTTCTATACAAATGATTGTTGAGATAATAAGGCATGAAGAAGAAAAATTTAATTTGGCTTTGTTAGGAATGTGGCTTTTTGCTTTTGGAGTTAGTATAGATAGTTTTTCTTTAGGTTTAGGACTTAAAGCACTTACATCGAATATTTATTTAGCTATGAGTATATTTGCTTTATGTAGTAGTTCTTTTACATATTTAGGTATTATTTTAGGTAAATTTGCTAATAAATTACTTGGTATTTATGCTAATATTTTAGGGGCTGGTATTTTATTTGTTTTAGGGCTTATGCATTTATTATAAAAAAAAACGAGGAATTTCCTCGTTTAAGATTAGTATCTACTAATTCCACCTAATAAAGAAGCAAAATTGTCATATTTTGAAAAATTCATTAAATTATCTTGATTTGTTGATCCCTGAACGATTCCTATAGCTATTG
>CASEOP010000090.1 GCA_949289505.1 uncultured Mycoplasmatota bacterium | reverse complement strand
TCTTCTTTACTAAATATATATTTAAAACATATATCATCTTTTAAACTATATTTTAACTCCGTTAACATACTTCACCCCCCTCCCTTAAGAGTTAGCACTTATCTTAACACAAGGTAGGTAAATATTTTGTCGAACGGTGTTTTACCATAAAAAAAGAATTATTTTCTATCCACACAAATAATTCCTTTATCATCAATAAATTCATCAACATCTATTTCTTCAATTAATTTTTTATTAAATTTGCCATCTTCATAAGTATATAAATAATATGCCTCAACTACATCCCCAACAGGAGCATTGCATACACTTTCACCATGATAATTTACATCTTCTACTACTCTAGTAGCATAAATTTTAATAGTATTTTTATCATATGTAATAAATTCCGTATAATCTTTTATAAGCATTTCATCGTCATCTATATTATAATCTTCAAAAACAACATTACCATCTGTATCTATAGCATAAAGAGTAGTAGTTCTCCCCTTAGTACCATCAGTAAAAGTATAAACAATTACATCATTTATCACATGAAAATTTAAAAATATTTTATAATCATAGCTTCCATTTTCTTCAATATTAAGACCATCTTCATAATAAAATTCATGTCCATTTATTGTAGCTTTAACACTATTAGGATATCCATTTTCTTTAAAATTCAAAAATCTAAATTCTAATACTTGATCTTCACCGTTAACTTGCAAAGTTTTTTTACAATATATAGCATTTTCTTCATCACAATCACTTACTAGTAAAGCGCCTTCATTAACCCTAACTCTAATTCCTTCTGCTCTTAAATGAGAATCTTCTAACTTATAAACACTAGCAAATACTATTAAACCTAATAATACAATACCAATTAAAATTAAAATAATTATCTTTTTCTTATTCATAACCTACCTCCATTTAAATTATAGATAACTTAACTATTTTTTTCAAGTATTTTTATTTCTTGGATGAGTACAATCATAAACCTTTTTTAAATGTTCAACAGTAACATGTGTATATATTTGAGTAGTGCTTAAAGATTCATGTCCAAGCATCTCTCCAACACTTCTTATATCAGCTCCATTATTAAGTAAATCAGTAGCAAAAGTATGTCTTAAAGTATGCGGAGTTACTTTACTTTTTATATTTCGCTTATAAGCAAAATTTTTAACTATTTTTTCAATGCTTCTAACCGTCAACTTACCAGTTCTACTAACTATTAAATAATCACTATATGTCCTACCTAATAATCTTTTCCTACTACCATTAATATAATCATCAAATAATTTACTATCACAAGCACTATAATACACAATTCTTTCTTTATTACCCTTACCCATAACTTTAATTTTTTTTTCACTAAACATTATATCAGCAAGTTTTATCTTACAAAGTTCACTAACTCTAATCCCCGTAGCATATAGAAACTCAATAATAAACTCATTTCTAATATCTAAATCATTATCATATTCTGAATTAAAAATAAGAGTTTGTTTATCACTGTTATTTAAAAAGTTGGGCAGTTTCTTCATTATTTTGGGATTTTTAACTAACATAAAAGGATTAATATCTATCGCTTTAATTTCCACTAAATAATTGTAAAAAGTTCTAACTGCACTCAAATATAATGATGATGTTTTATTCTCAAAATCATTTCTAACTAAATATGCTTTATATTTAATAGCATCATCTTTTTTCAATAAAAGAAAATTATAATGATTCTCAGTCAAAAAATTATTAAATATTTTTAATGATATTTCATAAGTATTAATCGTATTTTTAGAATAATTTAATTCTTCTCCTAGATATTCTTTAAACGATTTAATATAATTATTCATATAAATATAAATACAACTTCCTTTGCATTAAATAAGACAATTTACCAATATTATTTAAAAATTCATTTGCAGTTTCACTATTTTTAATATTTAAAACCATACTTTCATCTACCTTATTTCTAATAAAATTTACTACTTTATTAACAAATGCTTTATCTAAATATTTTTCTTTTAATAATTTCCACATATCATAAAATCTATCCTTAGTTAAAACATCTATTTTTCTTGTATACTTATTTTCATAATAAATAACAAATAAATTAACTGGTTCAGCAATATCTAATAAATTATCCTCTTTTATAGCCTCTATTATTTCTTGTTTAGTAAACTTAAGTGTAAAAGCATCTAATTCTTCTAAATTAGTCGTTGTAAAATTATTAGCTATTTTTAGTTCTAATAAGTTAATTGGAAAATAATTATTAGGTCTTAATTCCACAGCTAAATAATATTTATTTTCCATAATTACCTCCTAACATAATAAAGTATAACACTTCAAATACAAATTGTAAAACCAAAAATAGTTACAGTTCAGTCAAGAGATAAATAGGTCTATTTTTTTTTAAATACTATTTCTATAATACAACATTTTTGTAAAAAAATTAAGA
>CASEOP010000089.1 GCA_949289505.1 uncultured Mycoplasmatota bacterium | reverse complement strand
TCTCAAAGTAATAGACATTTTGAGCTTATACATTGTTAATTAGTTGGTTAGCTAATATTCTCATAGTAATGGAAACACCAATTCTCAAAGTAATGGAAACTCTTTTTAAAAAATGTCCATTACTTTGAGAATTAAGATTATATACGTACAAATGTATATTATACTATTCTTAATCAAATAATTATGATATAATTAAATAAGAAAGGATAAATTATGGAATTATTAGCAAACAAACTTAGACCCAAAAAAATTTCTGAAGTAATAGGGCAAAAACATTTAATAGGTGAAGGTAAAATTTTTACTAACCTAATAATTAATAAAAAGATATTTTCAATGATATTATATGGCAAACCGGGAATTGGTAAAACGAGTATAGCTAATGCAATTGTTAATGAGTTAAATATTCGTAGCAAATTTTTAAACGCAACAACTAACAATAAAGCTGATTTTGATATTGCCATAGAAGAAGCAAAAATGTATGGTGAAATGGTATTAGTAATTGATGAAATACATAGAATGAACAAAGATAAACAAGATATATTATTGCCTCACATTGAATCCGGCTTAATTATTTTAATTGGTTTAACAACATCTAACCCCTACCACAAAATAAATCCTGCCATAAGAAGTAGATGTCAAATATTTGAATTAAAAGAATTAACGATAAATGACATTATTGAAGGCTTGAAAAGAGCTGTTTTAGAACTGCCAAATATTAAAATTGATGATGACACTTTAAAATATATAGCTACCCTTTCCTCAGGAGATTTTAGAGCCGCTATAAATACTTTAGAAATAGCATATTATACATCGACAAATCATGAAATTAATATAGAAGAAATAAAAAAAATAAATAATAAACCCGTGTTCTTTCACGATAAAGACGAAGAAGGCCATTATCAAGTACTGAGTGCCTTTCAAAAATCAATTCGTGGAAGTGATGTTGATGCAGCCTTACATTATTTAGCAAGATTAATTATAGCCGGTGATTTAGATAGTATCTATAGAAGAATGAGTGTTATTGCTTATGAAGATATTGGCCTAGCCAATCCTGGAATCGGTCCAAAAGTTATGGCCGCTATCGAAGCAGCTGAATTAGTTGGTTTACCAGAAGCTAGAATTCCTTTAGGACAAGTTGTAACCGAAATGGCTTTATCTCCTAAAAGCAATAGTACATTACTAGCAATAGATGCCGCTATAAGTGATATTAATAAAGGCTTAGCCGGAGAAATACCCAAACATATTATTGAAGGATCACCAAACTATATATACACACACAATTATAAAAATGATTATGTTTATCAACAATATATGCCTGACAAATTAAAAAATAAAAAATATTATCAAAGAAAAAATAACAAGTACGAAATAAATTTAAATAAAATTTACGATGAAATGAGGGATAATAAATGAAAATATGTGTTATAGGAACAGGAATTTACGGAATTTCCTTAGCCCTTAGCATGGCAAATAATGACCATCATATTACTATGTGGACGGAAAATAAAAAACTAGAAGAAAATTTCTTAAAAAACCATAATTTAAAACCTATTACTGATATTGATATACCAAAGTCAATTACAATTACAAACGATTTAAAAAAAGCGCTAGAAAATATGGACTTTATTGTTTTGGCAACTTCTGCTAAGTATATTAGACAAATATGTAAAAATATAAAAAGTTTTTACAACAAATTAACCCCAATAGCTATAGCCTCAAAAGGTATTGAAAATGATACATATTCCTTTTTATCAGATATTATAAAAAGTGAGCTTAAAGCTCGCCATATTGCAATTATTTCGGGTCCAACATTTGCTACTGATTTAATTAATAACGAACCAGCAGCTTTATCAGTTGCCATAACAAGTAACAAAGCTTATAAATATACATTTCAAGCTTTAGCAAGTAAACGAATTAAATTAAGAGAAAATAGAGATGTTTATGGTACCCAACTTTGTGGAAGTATTAAAAACGTCATTGCTATTGCCTCAGGTATTTTAGATGGACTAGGTTTTAATGAATCTACAAGAGCCTTTCTTATAACCGAATCAATTCATGATATTAAAGAATTGTTAATAAAATTAGAATGTAATCCTAAAACTATAATATCCTTTGCGGGAATTGGTGATTTAATGCTTACAGCTAGTAGTCCAAAAAGTAGAAATTATCAATTTGGTATCCTTTTAGGTCAAAAAAAACAGCAAAATATTATTAATGACTTTTTAAATAATAATACAGTTGAAGGCTATTACACACTACAATCTATCAAAGGATTGACTAAAAATAGAAAAATTAAAATGCCAATAATAAACATAATATATGAAATTGCAGTTAATCATAAAGAGCCCGAAACATTAATAGAATTCCTTATGAATAAAGCTTAACTTCAAGAATTATCTTGAAGTTTTAATATATCCAAAAAAATATAATTTGCTAAATATATTCCCGCAACTGCAGGCACAAAAATACACGATGCAATAACCGTATTTGTATCTTTAACAGTTTCATTACTATAAACAACAGGTACTTTTAAATCTAATTTTTCCTTTCTTAAAAGATATCGTAATTTTTTAGCTAAAGGATCATTTTCAGTTTTATTTAATGTTGTTATTTTCAAATTTGAAGCATCTAATTTTTTACCCGTACCTAATGCACAAATAATTTTAATGTTATTATCTTGAGCAAACTTTATTAATTTTACTTTAATCTTTACATCATCAATCGCATCAATTATATAATCAAAATCTTTTGTAATATATTTACCAAAGTTATCTTCATCTAAATATATATCAAATATTTTAATATTATTATTTGGATTAATTTTATTACATCTATCCAATGCTTCTACTACTTTCTTTTTATTAATATTACCTTGATTACTAATAATTTGTCTATTTAAATTACTAACATTTATTTCATCACCATCAATAACAGTAATATTAGCAAAACCAGATCTAACTAATGCTTCTAAAGTAAAGCCACCTACTCCACCAACCCCAACTAATAAAATTCTAGTATCTTTAATTATATTTAAATTTTTTTCTCCAATTAACATTGTTAATCTTGAAAACATATATATCACCAGCAAAATTATAGCAAAAAAAAGTCCAGAAAGAAAGTCTATCCGGTGATAAAAACCCGCTCGCGCGAGGTGGTAAGAAACATACATGCTTTAGGATTCTGGCTAATCAAGACCAGCCTTCAACTCCACATGTAATTATTCTCCCAAGATAATCACATAGTCGGTTTTATGCTACAGATAAACTATATCTTCTAGACAATATTATTATAGCACAAACAAATTATTTTATTCAAGTAAGTATACACCTTTTTTACAAATATAATGTTACAACTTAAAAAGGATAGAACAATTTATCTATCCCATACCTACAACTTAAATCTAACCAAATCTTGAAATATCTCCCATTCCCGCCATTGGATTAACTTCATCCTCATCTTTTACCATATTATCATTTTCATTATTATAAGAATTATTGTCAACCTGCTCCATACCTAAACCGCTGTTAGTTTCCACTTCTAATACCCTGTTATTTGTAATTTTTGTTTCTTGCAAAAAATTATTTTCTTCTTCCCAACAACGAGAAACATTACAATTAGTACTATAAGGCATAGGATTAGGCATCTCTAATTTGCAAATCATTGGTATTTTAAAAGCTCCACCAAAAGCTACACAATTACCTGGTTGCAAAACCTTCATCTTTTCAATAACATCTTGACTTATATTTGGTAGCATTTCTTCTATGTATTTAATATCCTTAGGATGAGTCATCTTAAATATTAAAAAATTAGAACATTGAGCAATAACAGTATCACTAATTTCAACTGGTCTTTGCGAAATAATATCAAGTATTACCCCATATTTACGACCTTCCTTAGCAATTCGATCAAAAATATTATATCCCAATAAAAATGTATCCGTATCTTGTTGAATATATCTATGTGCTTCCTCTAAAAATATATGAAATGGAATACTAGCTCTTTTAGTCAAACCTTTAGCATAATCAAATAATATTTTAGATATAATTTTAACAATAACTTTGGCATAAGCATCATCTATATCTTCTAAATTTATATTCACAATTTGAGCTCTAGCATCATCTTTTTTACATAATTCTTGAACAAATTCTTGAACACTAGTATATTTAGAACCATCAAAATAATTATTTACCCCTCCACTAATAATCGTATTTAATCTAACCTGTAAAATCATTGCCTCATTATACATCACCTGATTCCCTTGAAATCCTTCACTAATTAAAGTAAATTCCAAAGCATTAGCTAAATCTTTTAGTGTATAATAAGCTTCATTAGGTATAGGCATTTCTATAATCGATTCATCAATATGTTTTAAAATATATTCAGTTATTAGTACTGATTCTCCAAAATTACCATTAGAATCTATCTCAAAACATTCACTAAAACTTCTTGTATAACCTAATCCCGGTATAACTGAATCAAAATTAAATTCTTTAGTATGACAAACTTCAATAACCTTAAATATTTCATTTTTCTTATAACTTGTCGTTGCATTACTAAACAAAATAGCAATTAAAGCTTTAGCAATTAAATGATTTTTATATTTTGTAACCTCTTCTTTATCACAAGAAAAGATTTTAGCATATTTAAGACTTCTTTCTATAATTGGCAATTGTGAATGACTATTAGCTTGCAACAATAAAGCAATATCATCTAAAGTAAGTAAATTAACAGGAATTTTAAGCAAATAATCAGTTGCTTCTGTTGGATTAGTAGTAATAAATTTATAATTATAATTAGGATTAATTTTATTTAATGAACCAAAAGCATTTTTATATTCACCATAAGCATCAAAGAAAAACATATTAGCATTATAAGTAACTGTTTTAGGATTACTAAAAATATTTTGAATAATCCTTGAGACACCACATGATTTACCAGAACCACTATTACCAAAAATAGCTAAATGATTAGAAAATAAATCATTTATATTAGGACATATATGAAATCCTTTATAAGTTGCACTTGTACCTAAAGTAAAACTTTTATTACTAAGTTGCCCCACTAGTTCTAATAATTCTTCACTATTAATAATTCTTAAACTACTTGAAAGAAGTGGTTTCCTAATAACACCATTAATATATTTATTGTCAATGTATTCACCCAAAAATCTAATTTTTATTTCTTGGGCATTTAATTCTATTACTTCACCAAGAATTCTTTGTTCTTTTTCTTCAAAAATTACATGAATATTCATTAAATCAGCAGTAATATTTCCTTTACTTAAATTTTCTACATGTGCAATATTATCACTAATATAAAGTATTTTGCCAAATATCATATTATCAACCTACCTACTATAAACAATTATATCATTATTTATAATAAAAAAAAAGCCTAATAATTTTTAACAGCCAAAAAGAGTAAATTTTCTTCGCAAAGATTTTTTGATATAATAAGTACATACTAAAGGTGGTATGTAGTGTGATTGAACAAG
>CASEOP010000088.1 GCA_949289505.1 uncultured Mycoplasmatota bacterium | reverse complement strand
TTTTTATTATTCATACTTATCTATTCTCCTATATTAATAAGTATACCATATAATGACAATTTACCTACAAAAATTTTTTACACCCCAGGTAAAGAGCAATCTTTACTTTTTTTTAAAAGTTTGTTATACTAAGCGATAGGTGATAAAATGTTTGTTTGTGGTAAAAATGTTTTAAAAGAAACTCCAATTAAAAAAATACATAAAGTTTATATTAAAGAAGGATTTAAAGATAATGAAATATTAAACTATGTAAAAGAAAACAAAATTAAATTTGAATTTGCCAAAGAATTTCGTTTAAATAAAATGGTTAAAGAGCATCATCAAGGTATAGTAATAGACATAGATGATTATGAATATTATAGTTTAAGCGATATATCAAATGAGAATTTTATAGTATGCTTAGACCATTTAGAAGATCCTCACAATTTAGGAGCAATTATACGTACATGCGAATGTGCCGGCATAAAAAGTATAATAATACCTAAAGATAGAAGTGTAAGAGTAAATGAAACTGTTATGAAAATTAGTGCTGGAGCCATAAACAATGTCAAAATTATTTTAGTAAACAATTTAGCAGATGCTATCAAAAAATTACAAAAGCAAAACTACTTTGTTTATACTGCCGACATGGATGGTAAAGATTACCGCAAAATTAATTATGCTAATAAAAAAATACTTGTAATTGGTTCTGAAGGAAAAGGAGTTAGTCAAGTAGTTAGAAAAAATAGTGACGAAATAATAAGCATTCCTATGTATGGTAAAATAAACAGTTTAAATGCTAGTGTTTCAGCAGCTATATTAATATATGGAATAATTTAGAGGTATATATGAATGATGAAATGCTATTAAAATTAGCTCTTGAAAACAATGAAGATGCTAAAAATGCTTTATATGAAAAATACAAATATATAATTGATATCCTAATAAAAAAATACTATAGTGTGATAAACAATTTAGGTATTGATAGAAGTGAATTAGAACAAGAAGCTTTATACGCTTTTAGTGACGCTATAAATTCCTTTGATACCAAAAAAAATGTTAAATTATCAACTTTTATAAGTGTATGTGTTGATCGTAAAATAAAAAAAGTAATTAGAAAATATAATGGTGAAAAAGCTAAATTACTAAATTCTTTTTATTCGTTAGACTATGATTATGAAGATGGTATAACCCTCAAAGATATAATAAGTGATGAAAAAACTGACCCATTATATAACCTAACTCTAAAAGAAAATTATGAAGAACTAATTGATAAAATAAGTCAAAACTTATCTAATTTAGAATTAGAAATATTTAATCTTATCAAAAATGGCTTTGACCATAACACTATCGTTTTATTAACCGGCAAAACTGAAAAACAAATAGACAATACAATTCAAAGATTAAAAACAAAAATAAGAGATATAATCAAGGAATAACTTTATCACCTTGATAAATATCTCTTTTTTTCATTTCTTTATCTATATCATTTAAAACACAAAATTTTTTTAATAACCAAAAAGGCTCAACTAATTCATCTTTTATAGGATCACTAGTTATACGCATAACTACAATTTGCGGATTTAAATACCGCAATTGTTCACAAACTATATCTATATATTCTTCTTTAGTTAAAATATGTAAATTCATTTTTTTATAAATGTCTTTTAATAAAGTATTTTTAGCTACATAAAGCATGTGAATTTTTATACCATCAATATTTAATGAATTTAAATATTTTACCGTATCAATCATCATATCCTTAGATTCGTATGGAAGTCCATTTATAATATGCACTCCCACAAATATGTTTCTTTGCTTTAATTTTTTAACCATATTTTCAAAATCTTTCAAATTATGACCTCGATTAATAAATTTTAATGTACTATCATGCATAGACTGCAAGCCAAGTTCAACCATTAAAAACGTTCTTTTATTAAGTTCTTCTAAATAATCTAAAACTTCATCATTAATGCAATCACATCTAGTTGCAATGTCTAATCCAATTACGTTAGGTATATTTAATACTTGCTCATACTTATCTTTTAAAACAGGTAAGGGTGCATAAGTATTGCTGTTAGCTTGAAAATAGGCAATATATTTAGAATTTGGCCACTTTTTCTCTAGAGGTATCTTAACTAAATCAAACTGTTTTATTAACTCTATTTGCTCTAAATAGTTTCCACTCCCATGGTTACAATAAATACAACCACCAGAGCCATAATTAGGACAAGAAAAACCAGCATTTAATGCAACTTTATAAACTTTACACCCAAATTTATTTCTAAAAAAATAATTTAAAGCATGATATCTTTTATTATCTAAAGAATATAAAAACATTTAATCACCATTTAAAATTTTATAATACTTTATTTTCTTTGTCTAGCTATATTATTTTCAACTAGTATTCCCATCACATAATATCTTGTAGCCAAATTTACTAAAAAATCAACAAAAGGTATATCATTATCTAAAAATATATTTAAAATATTTTCTAAATCATCTCTTTCCAATACTTTTCCTGTACCTCTAATAGCTAAGCCATTTTCATCTTTTAAACTATCATATTCATAAAATGAATTAACAAAAGCTTTTTTAGCAGCAGGAAAAGAAGATTTTAAAGGTTCAAAGAAAATATTTAATTTATGTTTATCACTATCATCTAAAGGCAACAAATTAATCTTTATTTTATGGATATCATATTTACCAAAATATATAAAATAATCAAATAAAGTAAATTCTCTTTTAATTCCATTAACTGTAATACCGTTTTTTATTTCTTCTAATAACATTTTACATAAACTAGCTTTATAAGCCATTTTAACCGTTTTTTCTTTATCAATTTTAGCTTTTAAAAGCTTTATTAAATCAAGTACTTGGTTTTGCTTAATTATATCCATTGCCTTTTTATAAAAATAAGCTCTAGAAATACCTTTAGTCTCACAAAAATCAGTTAAAAATAAAGGACTATTAGCATATTCCCAATATAAATCATAGTTTTTAGAATAAACTCTTTTCTTTTTTCTTAACACTTGCACTTTTCTTAAAATAGTTAAAAATTTTCTTTCTATTTCTTTTTGCTTATCAATATCCCAATCTTTATGAACACAATAGCAAAAATTATTGATTTCTGAAATAATAAAATCATTAGCCAAAAAACTATTTATTAAAACATCAATATCATTTTCATCAACTAACTGTTCTAAAATTGCATATTTAGGATTAGTAAAAGTAATTGTTCTTTTTACTTCAAATTTATCAATATTTAAAACATTAATACTATAAAATTTAGCTAATTCAATAATCTCAACTGTTGCCAAACTACCTTTTTCTTTAGCTCTTCTAATTTTATCAAATAAAAAGTTCTCGCTTTTAGCCAATTCATAATATTTATAAAATAACTTTCCAATTTTTATTTTTACATTTTTGTCTATATTAGGTAAAGTCTTTATAAACCTTAATAAATCATAATCATTAATATGCCACTGTTTTAATAATTCATCTAAATCACCATTATTATTAATACAACTAACAACCTTTTTTATAATATCTAAAATGTAATTTAAAAACATTTCTTTTTCTTTTTCGTTAGCATATTTAACATAAAATTTAAAAGCATTATTCTTTGCACTATTAGAAATAGCCTTATTATTTAAAAATAGCATAAAAGCCTTAAAACAACTACGATAATTTTTAAATTTCTTTTCCGAAAAATGTAAAACATTAGTAACATAAAAACTAACATAATCTTTTGCTTCTATTGAACTCAAATTATACTTCTTAGCATATCTCGTAAATATTTTAGGATCCCATAAAGATTTTTTATAATGATTAAATAAATCTTCATAAATATTATTGGCAAAAGTTAAATAAGTTTTAACTAATTTACTATTTTCAAATTCTTTAATATATAAATCCAATATAGATTTAAAATAATCATCATCTAAACCAAAGTTTTGATATAAACTTCTTGCCACTGTAAAATCAGCTGTTTTGGCCTCAATTATTTTATTTAGGCAAATAAAAACTATATAATTTAATTTACCACTAAATCTTTCTCTTTCTTTTGTACTCGCTTCTTTAAAATAAACTAATGCTTTATTAAAATCAATTATTGAGCATTGTTCCTCATTAATAAAATTATCAAAAGCTTCTTTATTATTCATACATTCACTCCTTTGTAAAAAAATATTCTAACACATTATTTTAAAATAGTCAAAATAAGGACAACCATTGCATATAGTTATTTAGGAGGACAATCTATGTATCAAGGTTTAAATAATAACGAAGTAGAATTAAATAGAAAAAAATATGGAACAAACAGCATAACAAATATCAAATCCAAAGGCTTTTTAAGATTACTAATTGAATCACTAGGAGATCCCATAATAAAAATATTACTAGTAGCATTAGCCATAAAAACCTTATTTCTTTTTAAAGATGCCAATTACTTTGAAACTTTAGGAATCTTAATTGCTATTTTTTTAGCCTCATTTATTTCTACAATTTCTGAATATGGAAGTGAAGCAGCTTTTAGAAGATTACAAGAAGAAAGTAGCAAAATACTAGTAAAAGTTTTAAGAGAAGGCAAAATTAAAGAAATATCTATTGAAGAAGTTGTAAAAAATGATATAGTTGTTTTACAAAGTGGAGATAGAATTCCGGCAGATGGTTATTTGCTAAAAGGAGAATTACAAGTTGATGAATCAAGTTTAAATGGTGAGACAAAAGAAGCTAAAAAATATCCTCCCCTAAATCCCAATAATATAAATGACAAAAATAAAATATATCGTGGTACAGTTGTCTATAATGGCAATGCTTATATGCTAGTAAGTGAAGTTGGTAATAAAACCATTTATGGAGCTTTAGCAAGTGAATTAGCTGAAAGTTCACCAACATCTCCATTAAAATTACGTTTACAAGGCCTAGCTAAATTTATTAGTAAAATTGGCTATTTTGGTGCAGCCTTAGTTACAATATCTTATTTGTTTTCAGTAATAGTAATTGATAATAACTTTGACATTAATTTAATTATGCAAACACTAACTAACTTTAAATTAATGGCAGACCATTTAATTTACGCCTTAACCTTAAGTGTTATAATTATAGTTGTTGCCGTACCTGAAGGTTTACCTATGATGATTACACTTGTTTTATCAAGCAATATGAAACGAATGTTAAAAAGCAATGTTTTAGTAAGAAAATTAGTAGGCATTGAAACCGCCGGCAGTATAAATGTATTACTAACGGATAAAACTGGAACACTAACAAAAGGTAAATTAGAAGTAAGTGAAATAATTAGTGCTGATAATACTCATTACAAAAACATAGACATATTAAAAAAATATCCAAAGTACTATGAAGAAGTATATAATAATTTATATTATAATAATGATAGTAAATTTAATGATAAAAAAGAAGTAATAGGGGGTAATCAAACTGATAAAGCATGTAAAAAATATATTGGTGAAGACTCAAAAATAAAAAGATTTATAAAAGAACAAAATCCCTTTGACAGTCATCTAAAATACTCTAAAGTTCTTTTAGATAATAATACTATATATATAAAAGGTGCCACTGAAAAGATATTGCCTCAAGTAAACTATTATTTAAATAAAAATGGCGAAGAAAAAATTATTATAAATAAAAAAAATATAATGCTTATAGCAGACAATTTAACTAAAAAAGGAATAAGAGTTTTAACTCTTTGCAAAAGTAAAAATACCAACCCTAATAATTTAGTTTTCATTGGATTAGTTGCGATTAAAGATGAGTTAAGAGATGAAGCCAAAGAAGGGGTAAGCTTAATAAAAAGTGCTGGCATTAATATGATAATGATAACCGGCGATGCTAAAGATACTGCTATTGCAATAGCTAATGATGTAGGCTTGTTAGATAAAGATGATTTAGTTTTAACAAGTGATGAACTAGCAAAATTAAGTGATGATGAAGTAAAAAAAATAGCGGGCAATTTAAAAATTATAGCCCGCGCACTTCCTACTGATAAATCGCGCTTAGTCCGGATTTTAGAAGAGATGGATTTAGTAGTTGGTATGACAGGAGATGGAGTAAATGATGCTCCAGCCCTAAAAAAGGCCAATGTAGGTTTCGCAATGGGAAGTGGAACAGAAGTAGCCAAAGAAGCAGCAGACATAGTAATTCTTGATGACAATATTTTATCTATAAGTAAAGCTATTTTATATGGAAGAACAATTTTTAAAAGTATTAGAAAATTTATTATATATCAATTAACAGTTAATATGTGTGCTTTAATCCTTTCGATAATAGGTCCGTTTATAGGTATAAATACACCCATTACTATTATTCAAATGTTATGGTTAAATATGATAATGGACACTTTTTCTGGACTTGCCTTTTCTTTTGAACCAGCCCTCAAAAGTTATATGCAAGAACCACCCAAACCCAAAAGTGAGCCAATTATTAATTCTTATATGATTGGTGAAGTTTTATTTACTGGCTTATATTCAGCATTACTATGCATATTATTTTTAAAACTGCCTTTAATTAAAGAAATAATTAGAGTAGGTGAAAACTACAAATATTTAATGACTGCTTATTTTGCTTTATTTATTTTTATAGGCATATTTAATGCTTTTAATGCTCGCAGTGAACGAATTAATATTCTTGCTAATTTAAGTAAAAATAAGGTGTTTATAGGAATAATTATGTTTATAATCACAGTTCAAATATATTTAATATATCATGGTGGCGATTTATTTCGAACTTATGGATTAAAAGCAAGCGAATTTTTTATTGTTTTACTTCTTGCAGCCACGGTATTTCCAATTGATTTTTTAAGAAAAATATATTTGCGAAAACATCATTTAAAAACTGGAGTATAAATTTAATACAATTACATGATTCGACAAATTTCTATCTTATCTTATGCTAATATATTAATAGGTGATAAATTATGCGCACATTTTATATATTTAATATAAACAAAAACTTTTATAATTTAATGAAAAATAATCCATACCATTTATTTAAAACGATGGAAGATATTCACAACTTTGATACAAACGACATTAGTTTAGCTTATGACTTATTCTTGCAAATAGTCGCACCATTCAATAAAAGTAAAATTAACAATGAAATATTTAATGAATGTAAAGATAATGATTTTTATTCTAAATTCCATAATGTTCATCGCATTCAAAATAAGTACATACCTGAAGATTCGTGCTTAATAGTTAATAAAGCTTTCTTAATTTTAGAAAGCAATATTTTAAAACCTAGTTTTTTAGCTGAGTTAAAACACATGAAAAATTTATTTGTCTGTGATTTTAAAAACAAAGACTATTTTTGGCTTAATGAACTTGTTCGCTTGTAAAATAATAAAAAGTATAGTAATATATAAGTGAGGTGAAAATTAATGTTAGCACAAATTATATGGTGTATAATAGGACTTATAATTGGTTTATTATTAGGCTTTTTTCTTGCTAAGCATTTTATGCAAAAATATTTAAAGAAAAATCCTCCTATAAATGAAAAAATGATTGAAGTAATGATGTCAAGTATGGGAAGGAAACCAAGTAAAAAACAAGTAAACCAAGTAATGCGTGAAATGAATAAATTTATGTAAAAACAATTAGTAAAATTCTACTATTGTTTTTTTATTAAATAAAAAACAAGTAAATCTAAATTTTTTTACTTGTTTGTAATTTAAAATTTTCTATACAAACCAATAGCTTTCCCTAAAATAGTAACATTATTCAGTATAATAGGAGCCATTGTATCATTTTCGGGCTGTAATCTTATATAATCTTTTTCTTTATAAAATCTTTTTAAAGTTACTTCATATTCACTAGTCATAGCAACCACTATATCTCCATTACGAGCTGTACTTTGTTTTTGAACAATTACAATGTCACCATCAAAAATACCTGCATTTATCATTGATTCACCACTAACATTTAATGTAAAAATGGTTTCTTTTGCAGGAATTAAGCTAGCAGGCAAATTAAAAAATTCATTTGGCCTTTCTATCGCTTCAATTGGACTACCAGCCGTAATTTTGCCAAGAAGAGGAACTTTAACTAATTCTTCATTTTTATCTTCATATTCATTATCAACTAATATTTCCATCGCTCTAAATTTATTATTATCAACTTTTAAATAACCATTTTTACATAAATTTTTTACATGAGTATGTACTGTAGCGGGACTAGACAAATTAAGAGCTTTTCCGATTTCTCTAATTGAAGGTGGATATCCATGGGCTGCTGTAAACTTTTTGATAAAATCTAAAACATTATTTTGTTTTTCAGTTAACTCCTTAATTTCCATTTTCATTTTGTTTACCTCCAATTATATATTAGCATAAAAAAACAAGACTGTCAAACAAATGTATTTATATTTAAAAAAATAATTAATCAATTGACCGAACAAATGTATTGTTATATAATTGGATTGTAAGGAGTTGATAAATATGTTAGAAAATGCAAAAAAATTTGGAGGAGCTATTATGCTATATATGGTTATCTTTTTTGGTATTATTGCCATTGTATCAAGAATAGATTGCCTAAAAAATGAAAGTAAAAATTTTAATGAGGGAATTATTGCTTTTAAAAAGTAGTAAAATTGTAAACTTCTTTTATGTTAATTAATAAAAAAGCTAATTTGTGTTATAATAAATTATGAGGTGAAATAAGTGAAGTATAAAAAGTTTGAGTATCCCTCATTTAATTTGTATACAGTAAAAACGAACAGGTTTAAAACTTGCCAAATGGAAATAATTTTTAAAAATCAAGCATCTTCTAAGGATGCAATGCTAAAAACTTTTTTAGCAGACATTATGAGTGATTGCTCTAATAAATATAAAACACGAAAGGATGTAGCGAGATATTTAGAAGAATTATACCAAGCCAGTTTTTATGGTGTAACTAATAAAACAGGTAATTTAATGTTAACATCATTTGTATTAAGTTTTTTGAATCCTAAATATGTAAATGATAATAATTATTTAGATAAAGTTTTAGAACTTCCTTTTGAAATGATTTTAAATCCTGCTATAAATTCCGATGAATTTGACATAAAAAATTTTAACATAGTAAAAAATAGAATGAATGACGAAATATTAAGTGTAAATGAAAATATAAATAGATATAGTTTAAAAAAAGCTTTAAGTAACTTAGATGAAAAATCGCCAAGTAGTTATGGAATTTTAGGTACAATCAAAGATTTAGAAGAAATAACGCCCAAAAAATTAGCTGAAGCTTATCAACAATTAATCGCATCAAATTGTGATATCTTTATTATAGGCAATATTGATATGGAAAATGTAGCTAACATTATATTTAAACATTTTAAAAATAGAGTAGTTAAAACTTCTGAATTACCCGACTTATATGTTTCTAATCCTGCCCCCAAAAAAGTCAAAAATATTATTGAACCTTCAAAATTTTTAGAGTCAAATTTAGTAAATATATATAGTTTAGACAAATTAACAGATAAAGAAAAAGTTACTACCTTTCATTTTTATAATTATCTTTTAGGTGGGGGAGGATTAAATACTAAATTATATCAACTACTAAGAGAAAAAAATTCTTTATGCTATGGTGTCAAAAGCCACTATTTAAAATATGATAATTTACTTGTTATTCAAACTAGTGTAAACAAAAACAACATAAAAAAAGCTGAAAAACTAATAAAACAAGCATTTAAAGAAATGAAAATGGGGGCATTCACTGATGAAGAATTAGATAATGCACGCAAAAGTTTTATTTTCTCTCTTAATTTAGCATTAGATAATCCTAGTGGTATTTTAAATAATTATATTTTCCATATATTAGATGGTTTACCTTTAATAGAAGATAGAATAAAAATGATTCAAGAAGTAACTAAAGAGGAAATTATAACTTTGGGTCACAAAATAAAATCTAATATTTCATTTGTTTTAGAAGGAGAAGAAAATAATGGAAATAATTAAAATAGCAGGAGTAGATGAAGAAATTTATTTTACTACTTCCAACTGTGGTTTACCAATTTATGTATGGAAACAAGAATATGCTAAAAGTTTTTATCTTTCATTAAATGTAAATTATGGCTCGATTCATACTGATTTTATGATTGATGGCAAAAAGTATAAAGTACCTCAAGGCATAGCTCATTTTATGGAACATATCAAATTTAATATTAATAAAAATACAACTGCCAATGATTTATTTGATCCCTTAGGTAGTGACATAAATGCTTTTACAACTTTTAAATACACAAGTTATTTGGTTTATGGAACTAGTAAATTAAAAGATAATTTAAATGCTTTACTTGATTATGTATATAATCCCTATTTTACCAAAGAGATGATAAAAAAAGAAAAAGATATTATAGCTAGCGAAATTAATATGGGAAAAGATCAACCATATAACAGATTATATTTTGCTTTTAATGATGCTATATATCATAAAGAAAAATACAAATATTTAATAACTGGAGAAATAGAGGATATAAAAAAAATTGAATTAAAAGATATAGAATTAATTTATGATAATTTTTACCATCCTAAAAATATGTTTTTAATTGTTACTGGCAATGTTAATCCATACGAAATCGAAAAGATAGTTAATGATAATTTAGAACAAAAAGAATTTAAAACTTATAAAAATCCTATAATAACTACTATTAAAGAACCAAAATATGTTTGTAAAAAAGAAATTATTTTGTCTACAAACGTTGAAGTTGAAAAAGCCAAAATAGGTCTTAAGATTCCTAAAAAAGGATTTAAAGGTTTTGATGATGTTAAATTAAATATAATTTTAAATATCATTCTTTCTAGTAATTTTGGCGATTCTTCTGATTTGAAAGATGAATTATTACAAAATAATATTATTACTTATTTAAGTGCCTCAAGATTTGTTTTAAATGATTATATTGTTATTGATATTACTATTGAAAGCAAAATATTACAAGAGGCTATAAATAGAATTAAAGAAGCCTTGAATAATTTACAAATTAAAGAAGATGAATTGAAAAGAAAGATAAATTCTTCCATAGCAACATTAGTTCTTAATTATGAAGACGTAGAAAATGTAAACAACATGATACAAACCTATTTAATTTATTATCATAAACTAATTCCTAATTTAAAAGAAATATATGAAAGTATTACGTTGGATGATGTAAAAAAGGTAATAGATGCGATAACGACTAAAGAAATGACTATTGTTACTATGAGAAAAGATAAATAATGATTATTTATATAAATATGGAGGTATAAGTTATTATGATATTTGAAGTAAAAAAAGTTAAAGTTATTGTTATGGTACCAACTGATTATTTAGAAAAGGTACAAGTAGCTGTACTTGATGCTGGTGCTGGAGTAATAGGAAATTATACTCATTGTTCTACGTCTTTTTCAGGAATTGGTACTTTTAAACCTAATATAAATGCAAATCCTTTTATTGGTTCAAATAATCATTTTGAAACTGTTAAAGAAGAAAGATTAGAAATAATGGTTAAAGTTGATGATGTTAAAAATATATTAAAAGTTATAAAGAAAACGCATCCATATGAAGAACCTGGAATTGATATTATACCTTTATTAGATGAAGCTGATTTTAAATAAATAAAAAAAACTATCATATTTGATAGTTTTTTATCTATTATAAAATTCAACAATAAGTGATTCATTAATTTCAGAATTAAGTTCACTTCTCTCCGGATATCTTACGTATGTTCCAGATATTTTGTTATTATCAAATTCTACAAATGCAGGACGAGTAACTTTAGCTTCTAAACTAGCTTTAATTGCTGGATGGTCTAAAGAATTTTCTTTTACTGCTACAACATCACCTGGTTTACAAGAATAAGAAGGTATATCAACCTTTATACCATTAACAGTAATATGCCCATGATTTACAACTTGTCTTGCAGCGCGTCTAGTAGTAGCAAGCCCCATACGATAAACAATATTATCAAGTCTTGATTCAAGAAGTTTTAATAAATTTTCGCCAGTTACACCCTTCATTTTAGAAGCACGATCAAATAATTTATGGAATTGTTTTTCATTTAAACCATACATTATTCTTACTTTTTGCTTTTCTTGTAATTGAACACCATATTCACTTAATTTTTTTCTTCTATCATTGCCATGTTGACCTGGTGCGTATGGACGACGAGCTAAATCTTTGCCGTTTTCTAAAGTAGAAAAATTCAATCTTCTTGATTTTTTATAAGCTGGACCAGTATATCTTGCCATAAAAATCTCCTTTCTATTAATCTAAATACAAAGTCTGCTCATTAAATATTATAGGGAGTTTACATTCATAATTTCACTAAGGCAGTCTTAGTTACTTTTATTCCTTTAAGTAATAAACACATTATAATTTTAATAAAGCACTGCCATGTACTTGCATTAATAATTATACACTAAAAATAAAATATGTCAAATTTTTATTAATGTCGCAGGGTGTAAAAAATTTTTGTAGGTAAAATAGTAGTTATGATAATAATTTATCAACTACTATTTTTTCTATTTCATCCCATTTCCCAC
>CASEOP010000087.1 GCA_949289505.1 uncultured Mycoplasmatota bacterium | reverse complement strand
TACGACTTTTGGTTAGAAATCATAGTACAATGTAGTTATAAAACTTTTTGCTTGAGCAAAAACTTTCATAACTTGCTATACATTATATCACGACTATAAACTATTGTCATGACTTTTCCCAACTATAAAAGCTAATCTTTTTTTCTTAAGATTAGCTTACTTGGCATAATATTTAATTTAGATACTATTGTTGGATATGTTACTAAACTTTGCACATGAGGTAAATCATTACCTAATCTTTCTATCTTTTTATCTATTATTTCCGCTTTATAATTAGCATTATTAAGTAAACCTATTATTTTATTCTTATATTCACTAAATTTGGCTTTGTATTTTTTATCAGACTTTAAAAAATAGTAATTAAATGAAAAATATAAAATAAATAAAAGAGGATTTAATAAACCCATTAAAAGTAAAACAAAAAGTGTAAACTGCAAAACTTTAATATAAATAGGAAATATTTTATTCATGTTTTTTAATTTACTATTTGCTAACTCAATATTTTCATTTAAAAATTTTAGATAACTTATTATTTCTAAAACATCTTCTTTAGCATTTAATAAATCATTTTTATCTTTAGCTGAACCAAAAATAATATTATGTATTTCGTTCAAATCATTTTCTATATCATTTAAAAATTCATTTCTTCCCATAAACACTCCTTAATCTTTAGTTTAAAAAAGATTAGAAAATCTAATCTCTATTTTTTACATTATGATAAATATCAGTCACATCTTCAATTTCATCTAACATCTTATAAAGTTTATCAAATATTTCTAAATCTTCTTCATTTAAATCGACTTCATTTTTAGCAAACATTCCAATTTCATCTAAATCATATGAAACTCCAACTTCAATTTGTTCTATTACATCCTTAGTTACATTAATATCATTAGGGTGAACACTAATGGTTAACTCTCCATTCTCACTTTCAAATTCAAATGGTTCTACCCCGTTTTCTAACAATTTTTCAAATATTTCTTCTTCTTTATTAGTTTTAAATCCAATAATAGCTAAATAATCATAATTATAAGCAACGGAATTATTGACACCCAAACTTTTGTGAACTTTATTAAAAGCTGCTCTAACCATTCCAACCGTTCTATTAACATTATCAGTAAGTGTTTTGATTATAAGGGTTGATGCTCCAGGACCAAATCCTTCATAAATAACTTCATGATAATCTTCTCCACCTACGCCTTTAGCTTTATCAATAGCTCTATTTATAATATCACTTGGAACTTGTGCTTTTTTAGCTTTATCTACAATTCTTTTTAATAAAACGTTACTTTCAATTTCTGGCACTCCTTTTTTTGCGGCCAAATAAATTTCTTTTGCAAAAGTAGAATAAGTCTTAGCCTTTATTGCCCCTGTTTTTTGAATACTTGCTTTTCTAACTTCATAAGCTCGACCCATCTTTTTTCCCTCCAGACTTTAGCAATTATAACACTTTATACTAATATATGTCTAGTATTAAAAGAAAAATCTTAAATTTTGGACATAAATATCTATAAAATGTTTACTATTTTTACATTTCTTTTTCACTTTTTTTAATACTTTTTTTAAATCCCATATTTGATAATAATTATATTCTTCTCTTTCCATAATATATTCTATAGCCTTTATCGTTGTATCTTTATAACTATGAGCTCTAAAAAATTTTTTTACTCGTCTATAATCATATTTATTTACTTTTCTATTTATCCATTTATAATACCTTTCTTTTTTTACTTTAAAAACATAATTATAACCATCTAACTTCTTCAAAACCCTTAAAGTATCATAATAACCCATCTTAATATTTTCATCAATTCGTTTAGAATCTATATCAAATATACCTCCCAAACTTCTTTTAGGCTCAATAACAATTATATTTTTACTTTTATCATATTTACGATGAATACCAATGCCTTGATTTTTAATAAGATAAACTGTATCATAACCTTTATCTAATAACATATTTACTGGTGCAACATCATAAAAACCACCATCTAAATAATAATTATCATCGATTAATTTTTCCATTTTAAAAACTGGCAAATAACAACTAGCCACTATATACTCTTTTATTTTATCTAAGTCCATATCTTTTTTAAACAAACAAATAGGTTCAAAATCTTTTAATCTTAAAGTAATTAAACCAAAATCAATATCACTATTAATTAAATTATTAACATCTATTTCCTTATCAATTAACTCTTTAACTCCCTTTAATTCAATTCCCTTATTCTTAATAATAGTTATAATATTTAAAATTAAAGACTTAAAATAAGACAAATTAATTTTATTACTATTTATAGCCTCCACATAATCTTTAGTAAATCCAAATATACTTCCCATATTATTATTACGCCATATATCAGGCAATAAATTACCTTTATTACAAGCTATAACAGCTCCATTTAATGCACCTACACTAGTTCCACAAACACCATCTATTTTAATATTACACTCTAAAAAAGCCATATAAGCCCCTGCTTGATAAGCTCCTCTAAGTCCCCCACCTTCTAATGCTAGACCAGTCATTTATTCTTCCTACTTAATATTAAAACAAATGGCTTAGCTAAAATTTTAGCAATTTTTCTTCCTTTAACTTGTCTTTTTAATCGCATATAAAACGATGAAGTTGAATCACTTCTAAACTCCAATATATTTTCAAGTTTATCTCCATCTTCATAAACATGACCATAAAAATTTTTATCAACAAAAAGCATAGTTAACATAAATTTAATACTAATACCATATATTTTTAACACATTAGCTAAAATATTTCGATATAAATCAGTTGTTTCACTTCCTCCTGTTGCATTCCATTCTTTTCTATTTAATTTATTTATGTTATTTAATGCGTTAACAAACATATAAGCCGCATCATTATCAGTTATAGCTTCCACCATAGTATTTAATTTAACATTATACATAAACGCATCATTTTTAGGATTAGTTAAAATTAATGGTAATCTAAATATTACATAATTCTTCAATTTATTTTTTATTAATTTTTCAATTTTTAATTTTGTATTACTATAATAATCTAATGAAGTTAATTTTGTTTTTGTATTAATATTAGCTACTTTTACCTCACCATATATTGTCGTTGATGAAGCATATAAAAAATAAACATCGGGATTATACATATTTATAGCTTTAATAATATTTTCTACTCCCTTATAATCTATTGCTTCACTTATATTTTTTTTAATATCCGCAATAGGAGGCATAATACCAGCTAAATGGATAATATAATCATGATCTTTTACCAAAGCATCCATTAAAACCGAATCATTCATATCACCATAGATTAAATTAATACGTCTACGGTATTTTCTTAATTTTTTTTGACTGTTTTTATTTCGTAAATCTAAAGCTGTAATTTCATACTTACCTTCACTAAGCAAGTACTTAATTACATTTATACCTATAGCACCTCCAGCTCCAGTAACTAAAACTTTTTTCATAATTTCACTCCCTAAATTAATAATGATATTGCAATTATAATAAATCCGATGATTAACCCATAAAGAGTTTCTTTTTTCTTTTTATTTTGCCATACCTCAGACAATAATTCAAACACTAAAATATATAATAACATACCAAGAGTAATAATAGTAACAATAGCTAAAACCAAATTTGATATATAATTAAATAAAAAGAAAATTAAACCGCCTCCAAAACTAGATAAAGTTAAAATGGCAATTAATATTTTATTCTTATTTATATTTAGTGAACTAAAAATAGTAGTTCCTAATGGTATATTATGAAGTGCCACAGAAATACAAATTAATAAACCCATTTTAATATTATTTAAACTCATACCAGCAATTGCAAAACCCTCTAATATATTATGAAGTATTAAACTAATTAATGTTAATGTTCCTATATGTTTTAAATGGGAATCATGCTCTTTTTTATCAATTTCATCATCATGATGATCATGGTGATGATCTGGTATAAAAAAATCTAACCCTTTTAAAAATATAAAACCAAATAAACCAAAAACAATAATTATAAGTGCTTTAAAACCTAAGCTATAACCATCTAATAATTCACCTATTTCTGGTAACAAATCAAAAACTATTAAATTTAAAATTATAACAAAAGCTAAAGCAATACTAAAATGATTTAACTTATCTTTATTTTTTACTTTCAAAGAAATTAAACCACCAATTAAAAAGAATAATCCAGCCCCTATTGTTAAAACTAAGCCATAATATTTACCCATAAATAACACCCACTATCATTATACATTTATTTACAAATTTAAGCAAACACTTTATAAAAAAAACTATGTTTATTAAAAAATAAACATAGCCTGGTATGGAAGTAGAAGTTAATAAACACTACAATTAACTTCTACAAATAGATTATAGCACATAATTTAAAAATATACAATACATTAAATTATTTTTTTTTACCAATTAAACATATCACTGTAATTATTTTGATTAGAAATACTTTCAGCAGCACTACTTACCAAAGTTGCTCCAACAATTATAAAGGCAATAATAACCATAATAACCCATAAAGCCATTATTCCTGTAACAGCATAACTTCTACTATCATCTTTAATCTTAGTTTCTGCATTAAATCCAAATATAAAATTAAAGAAACAAGCTACACCAATTATCATTGAAGCAATAATACCTAAAACATTTAGTAAAGCAACATTTATTAATAAAATAATTGCCATTCCTAAATAAACTAAAACTAATGGTGCATTACTAGTTACATACAATTTAAAAGCTTTTTTAAATGTAAAGTTTCCATTCTTAGTAATTTTAGCCACAATTAATGCAGCAACTATAGGAATAATCGCCATAATTGCATAAATTAATACACCATAAATAAACACTTGTAAATAATTTACATCAATATTTACATTTGAACTAGTAAAAGTCCACATTGAATTAGCAGCATTTTGAACGCCTTTTACAGCATTTGACATAATTGCCATTAAGTATAAAGCAAAAGTCATAGCAAGTACTACCATAAGTATAATGCTTTTATTAGTTCCATTACTATTAACTTCCTCTTTAATAGTTGATGCCGGTTTTTTAAATGTATTAATTATTGTACTCCACACATTTTTACAAGTATTTACTATAGCATCACTATCAATAGAATTACTTGCATTTTCAGTTCCAGCACTGCAATCGCATTTTTCTCCTTCCATCAATTCTTTACCACATTTAGTACAGAATCTCCTCTCTGCCTTTACTTCTTGTACTTCACTCTTTGCTGCTTTACTCTTTGTTGTCTCTTTTTTTTCTTCAGCCATTTTACTCACACTCCTTCTACTTATTTATATAAATATGGCTCAACTAAATAAATATAGAAATTTGACCAACCATCTGGTTCACTTTCAGTTACAAACTCTATTTTCAAATCATCAACATCACTAATATTTATATTTATATCTCCGTTTAATTCTCCCGTTTTTGTTATCTTTCCACTTCGATATAATTCTTTATCATCACCATAAATTACAATTTCTCCTTCAAAATCTCCATCCCAATCAGGCCCTTTAATTATTGAAGCTTTAAACGTTTTATATTCATTATTTAAACGATATGTTCTACTTACTGTTTCTCCTTTAAATGCAAAACTTACATAACTATCATATGCAACATCATTAATAGTAATTTTATATGATGAATGACTAGTTCCACTAGTAGAAGAAACTAAATATTTTGATATTAAACTATCAGGTAATTTATCTTCATAAGATTCTTTCAATTCTTTTAATTCATTATATTCATCACTGTTATAATCTAAAACATCCATTGATTTTTCAATCATATCCATAACATCATTTGTTTTTAATTCTTTATCCAATTCTTCAGCATAAGCCTTAGTATAAACTAAAACATTTTTTACAGCATTATCATAAATCTTTTGATATTCTTCAGTTTTGCTTAAATCAATTTTATTACTATATCTATTATCATTTAAATATGTCAATTGTTCTAAATAAGCATTTAGCCACTCTTCATTTGTTGCCTCTTCACTTAATTTAACTAATTTATCAGTTTCAGTTTTAATATTATCAATTTCATCTTTCAAATAATTATTAACAAATTCTTGAGCTTTTTTATAATATGAATCATCCGCTATAACTTTCGAAAAATATTCATATTTCTCATAATCATTATTAGCTTCTTCTGCTTTAAAATAATTGCTTTTTGAATTATATATTTCATATAACTCCTCATAATAATCATAATATTCTTCATAAGTTAAAACATATTCTAAACCATTAAAATAACTATATACTTCTTTTAATAAATTATATAATTTATCATACTCTATAGATAACTCTTCTTTATCCTTATAAGACTTATTAAAATTTTTTACCCAATTTGTAATTGTCTTTTCTATTTGTTTTTCAATATTATCTAATGTATTTTTATCATCCTTATTACTTTTTAAAATATCACCTATTTTAACTAATTCATAATTATCATAATTTTCCTTATAATTATCATAATAAGAAGCCAAATAATCTTCTACTTTCTTTACTGGATTATTTAATAAAATAGATAGTGATATTACAACCACCACAATACCAATTATTGCTACCCCAATCGCTATCTTCATTTTTTTAGGAAGTTTTTTTATTTTACTGCTAGCATCCTTAATTTTACTATTTTTTACTTTTTTTTCTTTTTCTAACTTGTTCCCACATTTCTCACAAAAAGTTGATTTTTCCGAATTTTTTGTACCACACTTACTACAAAACATAGTTTCACTCCTTACTTTTACCTAAAAATATTTTACAATATTTTATTTATAAAATAAATACTTTTTTTACTTTTTTTTATTTATTAACCATTTTATTTATAATTACACAATTATTTTTAATTCTTTCATTATCAGGGGCTAACTCTAGTGCTTTTTTCATATATAATAAACTTTTAGGATACAATTTCAAATTATAACAAATAAGTCCCATTAATTCATAAATATAATCATTCCACGCAAAAGCCTCATTAATATATATTGGTGCTTTTTCTTTTATTAAAAAAGCACATTCCATTAACTCATAAGCTTCTTCATATTTTTTTTGTTCTAAATAAATTTTAGCTAATTCAACATATCCTTCTCTTAAATAAGATGCCTCATTAATAGCCTCTTTGTACCACATTATTGCCTCTTTAGGTCTATTAAGCCCCATATAACACCTAGCTATAAACCGCATTGAAGCGCATCTTTCTGCATCCCATTTAGCCGAAGGCAAATTTAAATGCCGTATTAAAGTATCTATCCCTTCATTCCATTTACCATAATACATATATTCTCTTCCTAAATAATGCATATTTCTATCATCATTAGGATCTTCTTCTACACTCATTTCCAATAAAGTCAAATAATTACTTCGCGATTTATTTTTATCAGGATAATGATTTAAAATAATATCTTCACAAATTACTTCTTTCTCATTTTCTTTAGTAATTAAAATTTCATGAACAGGATGATACCAACTATATTCTTTTCTTTTATGAATTTTATTTTGCATAAATGTTGTCGCAGGATTTCCATATTCATCAAAACTCCAGTTATATGTGTATTTTACTCTATCAGTATCACTTTGCCATACTGATTCTAATTTGTTTCGCCATCCAGGTTCTAATACCTCATCTAAATCTGTACACACGCATATATCAGTATCAATAGGTACCATATCTAAAGACTTATTTCTTGCTACATCAAAACGCCAAGGATTTATTATTTCCGTTTTAACATTTACTCCCAATTCTTTCAATAAATTTACGGTATTATCATTTGAACCAGTATCCAATACATAAATTTCATCAGCTTCTTTCATTGATTCAACCCAACGTTTAACAAATTTTTCTTCATTTTTACTTATTGCATAAACGCAAACTTTATATTTATTCATTTTTTCACCCACTAAAATATATGCTTTTATTAAATTTATAATCTTTATTTTTAATCAATTACATATAATATAAAAGAAAGGAGAATAAAAAGTGAATAATAATTTACAAAAAGCTCAAGATTATATAGACTGCTATAACAAAAATCATCCAAACTCTGGATGCTGTTGTTGTTATGGTCCGACCGGTCCAACTGGACCTACCGGACCTGCAGCCGCAACAATAACAGTTATTTCGACCACAACTTCAACACCAGGAACTAATGCTAGTGTATTTAATGCTGGAACATCATCTAATGCTTTGTTAGAATTCACTATTCCTAGAGGTTCAACCGGACCGACTGGACCAACCGGTGCTACTGGACCGACTGGACCTACCGGACCCGCAGGAACAGGAACAACTGGGCCTATCGGGCCTACCGGTGCTACTGGTGCTAC
>CASEOP010000086.1 GCA_949289505.1 uncultured Mycoplasmatota bacterium | reverse complement strand
TGATATTAAAATTAATTTTTTGAACTATTTTGTTCGAATCATATAAAATTCATAAATATTTTTCGTAAAAAACCGAAACTCAAATAAGAAAATGCTTGCTTTTTTTTTGTAATAGGTCTATAATACATAAAGTAAAAAGGAGAAATAATATATGGAAGAATTAGAAACAAAAATAAAAAATTTAACATTTATTGTGATTTTAGGATTTGTTATATTGTTAATGCTTGTTATTGGATTATATTTTAAAGGGGGAAGCAATACCGATACTAAAACTAATAATGAATCAAGCAGTACCAATAATAGCACGGAATACGATGTAAGCAAAATGAATGAAGTAGATGTTGATGGAGCTTTAGAATTGTTTAAAGATAAAGATGTTCATGTGTTATATTTAGGACGTAGTACTTGTTCAGCTTGCATTAAGTTTGTTCCTGTGTTAAATGAAGTTCAAGAAGATTTAGGCTTTACTGTTGACTATTTAGATGTTGCAACATTTATGAATAATTGGAGTTCAGCTAAAGAAGATTTAGAACCATTAACAAATAAAATGACTGTGGAGGCAACTGCTAATGGCGAAACAGGAACGCTTGGTGAATTATTTTTAGAAAATGGTTTTACTCCAGCTTTAGTAATTATTAAAGATGGTAAGGTTGTTGATGGTTTCTTTGGTTATAGAGATACTGATACATTATCAAGTTTGTTAAAGGAATATTTTGAATAAAATTTATAGAATTCTCGTTTCTTAGATAAAATGGAAACGAGTTTTTATTTATATATTTAAATTAATATAGAATTTAAAAAATAAAAAATCCCATTAATAAATGAGATTATTTTATAATTAATGGTCGAGAAGACAGGATTTGAACCTGCAACCCCTTGGTCCCAAACCAAGTGCACTGCCAAATTGTGCTACTTCTCGATTATGGTGCGCCCTAAGGGAGTCGAACCCCTAACCTTTAGATCCGTAGTCTAACGCTCTATCCAATTGAGCTAAGGGCGCATTCCATTAGTGCACTTGTTTAATGCATTATTATTATATTATAAGTATATGCAAAAATCAATAGTTTTTGTGATTTTTAATAGAGATATTTAAAAAAATATATGTTAATAAAAAAAGACTAAATATAAGTCTAATTTTCGCTATCTTTATCTTTTCCTAATATTTTATCAATTGAGTAATTATATTTTTTGGCTAATTCATATAACGTCGTAGTTAAAATTAGATTTTTGGAGTTTTCGTAGCGATTCCAAGTAGGTTGGTTAATTTTTAATTCATTAGATAGTTGAACTTGTGTTAAGCCTTTTTTTAATCTTATTTTTTTTAAATTTTCACCAGTAACTTTAATTTTAATGTCTGGTTTTTGATTTGCATATTTTTTCTTATTATTAAATCCAACTACGTAATCAATTGAAACATCAAAATAATTACAAAATTGATTTAATCTTTTTAATGGTATTGTATCTGTACCACATTCCCACATACTGTAGGAACCTTTAGATACTCCCATAGCATCTGCTATATCTTTTTGCTTTATACCAGCATTTTCTCTTAATTCCTTCATTCTAGGAAAAATCATTTACATCACCAATTGTAATTTTCTCAAAAAATAGAGAATTATTCGCAAATTGGAGTTTATATGTATAATATTTTACAATGTTATATTTATATGATAAAATTGTATTAGGTGATAGTATGGATAAAGCTTCGATTATCAATCAATTATATAGTGATTTAAAAGATAATATTCTATTTGATGAAGATGTTGAAGCTTTGAGTAAAATAATAAATTGTGCGGTTGATTATGATAGACACCAAAGTGAAGAAATGTGGTTGTATTTAATGCGAAAATATAATATAAAAAAATTAAAGTCTGATATAGATTTTAGCTCTTTGATTGAAAATTATCCTAAAAAATATTTATTTACTTCTAATATTTCTAGTTTATTAAGTTTAATTTGTTTGGTGCCTGAAGATAATAAATTAATAATTTGTAATACTTTATTTAATTCTTATAATAATAATTATTTATATGAATATATTAAAAACATTATTTTAAATGATGATAATGCTAAAGAATTGATTGAAATTAAAACGATTTTAAATTTTAAGGATATTAGTAAATATGTTTTTAGTTCTACATTTTTTTTGAAAAATGTTATTTTGATGCATATTAAAAATAATAAAATAAATATTAATTTTCTTTTAACTTTGGCTGAGTTAGGAGATAGTATTAAATCAAAGGCAATTTTAAAATCTTTATTAGTTGACTATATCTAAATCAATTTATATAATAGTGAATGGGAGTGGTTTTGTGAAATATTTTTTGGCAATTGATAAAGGAGAATATTTAAGTAATGCTGATAGATTTGTAAATGTAGATTTAAAATCTATAGATAGCAGATTTGATAAAAACAATAATTTACAGGCATTATGTATATTTACAACTTCTTTTGAAAAAGAAAGTGAGTTAAAATTCTTTTTAATGAATAAAAATCTTATGTATTCGAAGTATGCCAATTATCCTTTAGTTTTTATTTATAAAAGAAATTATTATCGAGCTTTAAATGTTCCATATAAAGCTCATTTAGATTATTTAAATTTTCATTATTTGGAAAACAAAATTTGTAAATGCGCTAAAAATCCTAATTTTTTGCATGCGTTAACAAAGTATTATGTTTCTCACATGTATTTAAATCAAGAATTAAATTCTTTACGAAGCTATTTATCTAATCCTTATGCTGATTATAAACTATATGATGTAATAAGAAATTTTGTTGATAAAATTTGTTTTAAAATTAAAAATGGAGTAAGAGTTATTAATTTTAGGGGTTTGTTAGATTTATCGTTATTTATATATAAATTTTCTTCATCAAATGTGTCAATTAATTCTACAGTTAATAATACTGAGCTATTTAAAGATTCATTTGAACATAGTTATTTTGATGAAGATGATCCAAGATTGTTTCATTATGAAGAATTACAAGCAAGAGCTAGGCAAAAGGAAGAATCGCAAATAAGTTTCTTTTAAATGTAAAAAAATGTAAATAATTGTTAATTATACTTCATAAAAGCGTAAATATTTAGTATTATATTATTGTAAAGAGGAGCGGTGTATATGCTATATCCATCAATAGATAAGTTATTAAATATTGTAGATTCAAAGTATATTTTAATTCATGTTGCTTCAATTAGAAGTAAACAAATATTAGCAAATAGGCATTTGCAAATGAAGGAAGCGGAATATGTTAATAAGAAAGAGTTAGGAAGAGCATTAGAGGAAATAGAAAAAGGTTTTGTAAAAATAAAAAAGTAATTTTTTTATGAAGGTGAAATGAAAAACTAAGTGGAACGATAAAAATAATTTATGGAAACTTAGTATTCATGCAGAATTAAGTGCAACAAAAAATGC
>CASEOP010000085.1 GCA_949289505.1 uncultured Mycoplasmatota bacterium | reverse complement strand
CATATTTAAATTAAATACTTGCGTTCCATAAATTATTAAATATCCTATACCACTTTTACTTACTAAAAATTCTCCCATTATTACTCCAATTAAAGTCATAGAAATATTAAGCTTTAAACTAGAAATAATCGTTTTATAAGAAGCGGGGATAGTAAGTTTTAACAATGTATCTAATTTACTAGCCTTAAACGTTTTAAATAATTTAATAAAATCTTTATCAATATTATTAAATCCATTATATATGGACATAATACCTACAATTAAATTTATTAATAATGCCATAACAATTATTGATTTAGTATTAGCTCCCACAATAATTATTATTAACGGTCCTAAAGCAACTTTAGGCAAACTATTTAACATAGTCAAATAAGGATCAATTATTTTATTTAAAGTTTTAAATTCATAAAGAACTATAGCTATGATAAAACTCAAACTAATACCTAAAACAAAAGCAATTAAAGTTTCATAAAGAGTTGTTATAATATGATTAACAAGATTGTAAGAAACAAATAAATTTTTAACTGTTTCAATAATTTTAGTTGGCGAAGAAAAGATAAAAGGATTAATTATTTTATATTTACTTAAAAGTTCCCAAGTAGCAAAAAAAATAATTAATATTAAAATTTGCAAACTAACTACCAATATTTTTTCTTGTTTTATTTTTTTTAAATATAGTTTATGTTCATTACTCATGATAAGCTAAATCCTTCCATATCAAATCATAGTAATAAGCAAAATTTTTATCTTTTCTATTCTCAATAGGAGTACCATTTTTATCTCTTTTTATTTTATAAATATTTTTTATAATACAAGGTCTATTACTTAAAACTATAACTCTATCACTAATACTTATAGCTTCTGCCAAATCATGAGTCACCATCAAAGCTGTTTTATTTTCATTTTTAATTATTTTATAAACATCATCACTTACTTTTAATCTTGATTGATAATCAAGTTTACTAAATGGCTCATCTAATATTAAAATATCAGGCTTTAAAGCAAGGGTACGTATTAAAGCAACTCTTTGCCTCATGCCACCAGATAATTCAAAAGGATATTTATTTCTAAATTCATTCAAACCATACTTTTTAAACAAATCAATTACATAATTAACATTTTCTTCCTTTTTATCCTTCTTAATTTCTAAGCCTAATAAAGCATTATCTATAACTTTTTTCCAAGGTAACATAGAATCACTTTGAAGCATATAACCTAGTTTTAAATTATCAGCATAATTTATTTTGCCGCAAGTTAAAGTATCCATATTAGTAAGAATATTTAAAAGAGTAGATTTACCACAGCCACTAGGTCCTACAATCGAAACAAATTCTCCTTCATATAAATCAAAAGAAATATCCTTTATAGCTTCTATTTCATCTTTATTATTATAATAAACTTTTGTTAAATTTTTAACACTTAACAATTTATTCATATAAATTATTTATTAACTTATTATAAGGGACATATTCTTTTAATAGTTCATTATCAATTAACATATCTTGCAAATTATTAAAACTATTTTCATTTATAAAAGGTGTTTCTAACCAAGAATCATATTTTTTATAATTATCAATAATTGTTATAATATCATTTAAAGAGCTATCCGGAAATTGTGGCAAAATAACATTAGCAATAGTTGAACTTTCATTATTTTTAACAAATTCTAACCCTTTAGCAATAGCTCTAGTAAACTTAATTAATAAATCTTTATTATTTTCTAAATAACTTTGACGAGTATAAAAAGCCGTATATGGAACTTCACCACTTAATTTGCCAATAGATTCAACAATACAAGCATCAGTAACGTTTACAACAGTTGTTGCAGTAGGTTCAAATAAATTAACATAATCACCAATTCCACCAATAAATGAACCAGACAAAGAAGCAAAATCAATCGTATAATTAGCATTAATTTTATTTACATCAATATTAGCATTTTTCATCGCATTTAAAAAGTTTACAGCAGGCATACCACCAGTACGACCAACTAATATTTCTTTACCATACAAATCTTCTAAATCAAAATCATCGTCGCAATTTCTTGCTAATATAAATTGTCCATCACGCTTTGTAAGCCCAGCAAAAGTTACAAGATAATCATCTTCACCACCAGCATAAATATAAATAGCTGACTCAGTACCAGCAAAACCAATATCAACAGTATTTGATAAAACAGCTGCACTAACTTTATCCGCACCACTAGTCAAAATTAAATCAATATCAATTCCTTCTTTTTCAAAAAAACCATTTTCAATAGCTACATATAATGGGGCATAAAAAACACTATGGGTTACTTCTGCTAATTTAACAGTAGTTAAATTACTGTCTTTATTATCCTTATTTGCAATTATTATAGAAATAAACAATATACAACCTATTAATAAAATAGCTATTAAAATAGTAATTAATTTATTTTTCAAAATATATTCCTCCTTTATATATTTCTAATGTATTATATTCTCGCTCTTTAAAATGGTTATTTAAAAAAATAATAGATTAGCTTAAAAAGGTGTTTACTTTTAAAAATGTGTTTGTTATAATTATTTATAGAATAAGGAGTGTTGATTATGAAAATATTATCTCCAGAAGTTACGAGACTTCTTGATAAATTATATAATCTACGTGGCAGTGATAGTGTGATTTTCAAAGAAATGGAAAGTGCCCATGAAAAAGCTTTGGAAACCAAAACAAGAACAACGGAAGAAAAAAGCACATTACAAGAAAAAATAGCCAATTTAGAAAGTGATAGCAAAAATTTAAGTGAACAAGGTAGAAAGTTAAAAGATTTACTAAATGGTATTGACAAAAAATCTTATGAAATAGTAATTGATCGTTTGCATATAAATTTTGATCCTGAAACCTTGGTTGCTAAATTAGACGCCAATTTGCCTGAAACTATTGATAGAGTTAATGCAGACATAAAAGATAGTAAAGAAGAGTTAGTTAAAGTTGAGGAAGAAATGAATAGTGCTATTACAACGATTGAAGAAATAGGTATACGAAAAGATGCAGCTGTAGCCAATCAAGAAAAGTTAAATGAATATTTTGAATTAGCTCTTTCTGGTAACATTAATATTACTAGAGATTCAATTACATCATTACTTGAACAATTTGGCTTAACGGAAGAGGAAACAAGAGAAGCTGCTAAAATACTAATGTTTCCTGAAGATGCTTTATATGATTATGATGCAAAAATTAAGGAATCAGAAAAGAAAAGCATAAGCGAAGTTATGCAAGAAGCAAAAAAGCAAGAGGGAGTAGTCGAAACTGACAAAGAACAATATGCTGAAAATGTAGAAATATCTAAAGTTGAACCAGTAAAAGTCGTTGAACCAGTTATTGAAACAAAAACAGTTGATCGAGAAGATATAATCGATTTATTTAATGACATAGGTTTAGATTATTTAGATTATACTACTAGTGATTTAGATCAAATTCTAGAACACTATAATGAAAAAGTTATTAGACGAAATATCAATATGTTTAAACAAAATAATCTTAGCTTAGATATATTTGTTGACCATATAAATTTAATATATGACAAAGAATTAGAAGCCAAAATGGATCGTCTACTTAGAATAGGTAAAAGTGCAATAGATATTTACTTAAATCCAACTGTATTAACAAAGTATGATTATAAAGGATTAGATAAAGCAATTATTTTATTACAATCAAGTGGCTTAGATCCAAAGCAAGTACCACTTATGGCATATTAGGGAGGTTTAACTATGAAATTCAAAGAATTTACGGAATTAGGAATTAAATTAGATGAAGGTGTATTGATAACCAAATATTTAATGAACTTGCCTATGGCAAAATACGAAAATGCTAAAAAAATATTAAATGATTTTACAAGTAATGGATATAATATAGAAATAGTTCCTGGTGAATTTGTCAAAATATTTACAATGAATGATAAAGAAATAGCAGAGTTATCTAGCGTGTTAGAAGAAATAAATGAACGAGGTTTAAAAGAAATATTCCAAGCTAATTTACGTCCAGGCTCATTTAAACGAGGCTTTTTAGAAAGAGTAAAATTTTGTATTGTAAATAATTTTCCTTACTTAAATGAAGATAACAGTTTCATTTATGAGTTATATAATCCTCAAGCTTTTGCCGAATATACATCTCACAAGCCAGTGAGCATGATAAAAACAGCCCAAGAAGTTGACAGAGTTGAGAATGAAAAGCTTAATTTAGAAGCAGAAATTGCCAATATGGATTTAGAAGACAAAGAAGTATATGATTACGTTATAAATAATTTAAGTTATTTAATTTTACAACAACCCACAAACGAAGATTTAGTAAAAATTGTAAACAATATTAAAGTAAAATTAATTAATACTTTAAAAAGTAAAGGATATCGTTTTCTACCATTAACCGATATTATAGAAGATGTAATGTTTGAAGGCTTAGAGGTAACACCAGAAATGGAAAGTGTTAAAGATGTAATATTAAATGCTTTTCCTGAGGATATGAAAAGAAAAGAAGGAAGAGGGTAGAAATGAAATTTTTAGAAAAATTTGGCTTTAAAAAAAATGATATTGAAATGTTAAAAGAAAACTCAACTAGTGCACTCTTAAAAGAATTAGAAGCACATAAAAAATTAGTTTCTAAAAATTTAGAATATTTAAGTGAAATGGGAGTTACTAATTTAGTTGAGATCTTTACACGTTATCATGATATGTTTTTAATGGACAATAGTAATTTTATAGAAATATTTAATAAGTACGATCAAAAAGATTTAGTTGAAAAACTAGCTAAAAACGTTCAAATTATGGAATATCTATAATTTGAAATTTTTTATATTTTGAGCTATTGAAATATAAATAAATATTTGATAAAATAAAAAAGTAAATTAATAATAGGAGGATTATATAATGGCTCTAAGTAAATTTAAAAGTCTTTTTAAAGATGTTGAAGATGATGATGCTTTAACGGGAACTGAAGATGAGTTTTATAATATAAGTGAAGCTGATGCTTTAGCCGAGGCAGATAAATCAGGTAATAAAATGATTTTATTAGAACCTCGTGCTTATTCTGAATCGCAACAAATTGCCGATTATTTAAAAAATAGAAACAGTGTGGTAGTTAACTTAAAAAGAGTAACATCAGATCAAGCCAAAAGAATTATTGACTTTTTAAGTGGTTGCATTTATGCCATAGGAGGAACAATGCAAAAAATTGGGGTAGGTATTTATTTATGTACTCCAAAAAATGTTAATGTTCAAGGCAAAATTTCGGATGAATCAGAAAAAAATAAAGCGAATGCCGAAGAAGAATGGTAAAAGATAATAATTTGTGTAGGTGGTGAGCACTTTTGAGAAAGTTTAATACAAGCATCAATGGCTATAACAAAATTGAAGTAAATAATTTTGTTAATGAAGTAACTCATGAATATGAATCTATGTTAGCCAAATTAAAAAAACAAGACGAAGATATTGCTAATTTAAAAAAAGAATTAGTGAAATATCAAAATATGGAAAGCACTCTTAATCGCGCTTTAGTAGTCGCAGAAGATGCTTCTAATCAAATAAAAAGAGTGGCTCGTGATGAAGCCAAAGGAGTTATTGAAGATGCCAAGCGTAATGCTTCAAGAATAGTTAATGATGCTTTATTAAAAGCAGATAAAATTGAACAAGATGCTGAAACGTTAAGACGAAGAGTAGTTATATTTAAGCGTAGACTTAAAAGTGTTGTTGACGAACAAATAGAATTCATTGATAGTATAAATGAAGATTATTAGTAGATATAGCTATCTACTTTTTTGTTTTATTTTAACTTAAAATATATTATAATATGGATAGGTGATTACATTGATAACTAAAAAAGACAAATTAGATATTTTAAAATATATTATTTTTACCGTTGTATTAGTGTTTGCTTTTATACACATAAACGATGTATGGAATTTTATAAGTTTTTTAATTAAATTATTACTACCTTTTATCTTAGGAATAATAATAGCTTTCATCTTAAATATTTTAATAAATTTAATCGAACACAAATTACTAAACAAATCAAAAATGAATAATAAAAACAAAAGAAGCATTAGTCTTATATTATCATTAGCAATTATATTTACCTTTATTATAATACTACTTTTATTAATCATTCCCCAATTAAAAAATGCTGGCGAATTATTTATAACTAACATGCCTCATTATGAAGAAAATGTTAAGGAGCTTTTAACTGAATTAAATGTTTCCTCTAGTATTATTGTAGATGTTGAAAATAAATTAGCAAATTTTGGAACTAGTTTTCTAGATTATATCCAAAATAACAGTGACAAAATAATAGAAATTACTTTAGGAGTAGCGACAAATGTTATAAATGTCATAATTAACTTTATTATAGCTTTAGTTTTTGCCATATATTTACTAGTTCAAAAAGAAAAATTGCTAATTCAATTAAATAAAGTTTTAAAAGCATATTTACCAGTAAAAAAAGTTAATAAAATAAATGATATAGCTAAACTATCTAATAAAGTATGTGCAAGTTTTGTAAGTGGTCAATGCCTAGAAGCATTAATAATAGGTTTATTATGTTTTATTGGTATGCTTATACTAAGAATACCATATGCTGCGACAATATCTGTTTTAATAGGGGTTACTGCCTTAATACCTGTATATGGAGCTTTTATTGGCACAATAATTGGCGCATTTCTAATATTTATGGTTAATCCGATTAAAGCTTTAATATTTATTATTTTTATTTTAATATTACAACAGTTTGAAGGCAATTTAATATATCCCAAAGTAGTAGGCAAATCAGTAGGTTTACCAGGTATATGGGTATTTGTAGCCGTTACAATTGGGGCAAGTCTAGCAGGAGTATTAGGCATGCTTATAAGTGTCCCTATAGCGTCTATTACTTATAGCATATTAGCAACAAACGTTAATTATAGATTAAAAAAGAAAAGTGATTAGTTTTTAAACTAAATTTGTTTATATCTAGTGTTTATGCTAGCAAGAAAATTTGGAAATGAGGGAGTGTATTAAAATGAAAGGAATATATGGATACGAAGAAAGACTGAAAAATCCTTATTTAAGTTTAATAGATTGGGAGTAT
>CASEOP010000084.1 GCA_949289505.1 uncultured Mycoplasmatota bacterium | reverse complement strand
TCATTGACTATCATAATTTCAAAAAAAATTTTGATTTTTTGAAATCCTTTTGTATGCCTTAATTTTAATTATTTATTTTCAACCTTACACCTCACTTTATATTCTATAATTATTTTAAATATTTTAAAAGTACTATTCGATAAAAAATTTATCCATAGATATATTTAAAACTATTGATATTTTATAAAGAGTATTTAAACTCATTCCTTCTTTACCAAAAGTCGTTTCAAATCTTCGTAAAAAATCATTAGAAATACCTATATCCGTTGCTAATTGTTCTTGGGTAATCCCTGCCATTTTACGGTATTTTCTCACATTCCTGGCTACTACTTCAATAATATTATCATTAAAAGTAAAATCTCTTTTAAATGTTGTCATTCCTTATTCACTCTCCAATATAATTGTACTAGGTTATAAGTTTTTTTACTATGAAGTAATACTTCCCTTTATTTTATCTACTATATTATTATATGATATAAATATGTTTTAAACAAGAAAAAACATTTACAATTTGTAAATGCTATCTTTTTAATGTATTATCAATATTTTCTTGTAAATATGCTCTATTTGCTAACAAAAAATCTTTCTCAGTTAAATAAATTTTGCCATCTATTCCATAAAAAGGTCTAAGATTCTTTTTGTGTAAGCTAGCAATGTATTCTAAATCTGCTTTTATTTTTTCTTTATTTGTACGATATGTTTTTCCATTATAACTTAATAAACTTTCAGTCATTATTACCTCCCAACTTAAATTTATCATACTTCATATTTTTTGTCAATTCATGACTCTTTTGAACATTCGCTCTAAATCATATATGCTTAATTTAATTATTGTGGGTCTTCCATGTGGACAATTATAAGGATTATCACATAATATTAATTCTTTTAATAATTCTTCCGCGGCAATATTACTTATGTGCATATTTGCTTTTATACTCATTTTACAGGCTAAAGTTTTGGCTAGATTGTCGTTAAATTTAATGGGATCAAATTTATCTTTTATGGTGAGAACTAAATCAATTATTTTGCGAATACTTTCTTCTTCATGGTCTTTTAATATCCAAGTAGGATGGGCTTTTATAATATAAGTGTTAATACCAAATTCTTCAATAATAAATCCCATATTAGTTAAAATATTTAAGTGGTTTTTTAGCTCTAAAAAGTCTGATGAAGATAATTCAATAGTAATAGGAATTAATAGTTGGGTTGTAGTTATAGTTTTATTTTTTAGGGATTTAATATATCTTTCATAATTTATACGTTCTTGAGCTGCATGTTGGTCAATTAAGTATATACCTTCTTCATTTTGAGCTATAATATAAGTTCCTAAAGCTAACCCAACTGGATATAATACCATTTTTTTCATCTCTTTGTTTATTAGTAATTCTTCACTTGTATTAAGTTCAGGCGTATTATTTTTTTCTTCTACAACAAAGTTTAGTTGGGTTTGGACTTTTTCATCTTTAGTCATGTTTGATACTATTTCTTTTATAACACTATCTTTTATGATATTAACACTTTCTTCTTTTAAAGCATTAGGAATTAATAAATTATTATATAAAGTATTTTTTAAAGTTGTATATATTAAATCGCATAATTCACCAATTTTACTTAATTTAACATCTTGTTTAGTCGGGTGAATGTTTACATCAACGAGTGTAGGATCAGTATCAATTTTTAGGATAATAATTGGATACTTACTATCAGGCTTATAAGTATAATAGGCATCATTTATAGCTTTATTTATTTCACTATTTCTTATAACGCGATCATTTATAAAAGTATTTAAATCATTTCTATTAGAACGAAGTATTTCCGGTTTACAAATAAAGCCATAAATATCAAAATCATTGTTACTTGCTTTAAATTCTAACATTTTATTAGAAACATTTAAACCATATATTTCATGTATAGCTTTTAATAAATTATTGCTACCACTAGTTTTTAACACATCTTTTTCATTATTTGTTAAGGTAAATTTTATATTTGGATGGGCTAAAGCAAGCTTTTCAATTAAATTAATAGAATTATAACTTTCGGTATTTTCACTTTTTAGATATTTTAAACGGGCTGGAGTATTATAAAAAAGATTAGTTACAATAATACTTGTTCCGACTCTTAAATCACCACTTTTATTTTCTAAAAGCTCGCCACCTTTAATATGTATAAGAGTTGATGATGCTCCATCACATGTTTTTAGTATGACTTCAGCTACACTAGCAATAGATGGTAGGGCTTCACCTCTAAAACCCATCGTATTAATAAAAAATAAGTCATCATCACGAATTATTTTGCTTGTTGCATGTCTACTAAAAGCTAATATGGCATCTTCTTTATCCATTCCAATACCATTATCAACTACTTTTATACTTTCTAAACCACCTTTAATTAATTCAATACGAATTTCGGTTGCCTTGGCATCAATACTATTTTCCACTAACTCTTTTACAATACTAGAACATTTTTCGACAACTTCACCGGCTGAAATTTTGTTGGCTAAAGTTTCACTCATAACATGAATTTTACTCATAATTTACCTCGCTTATGTTTGTTCTTATTTCTAAATTTTTGACGTTGCTAGAAACTAGACATTTATCTTTAATATTTATGAATCCTATTCCTGGGAAAACAATGTCACTATTAGGAGTAATAGTTAAATTATATTTATTTTCCTTTAATTTATAGTCTCTTGTAATTGGAGCATTTCCATAAAATATAACTTTGTTAGCTTGATTAAAAAATAGGTAATATTTATTGGCTATTACTAAAGTTGTATTAGCTTTTATTTGATAAGATATAGGCTTAATTAAATCATTAGATATGAATAACTCATCATTTTCATAAGGAAAACCGGGAGTATCTATTAAAGTGTAGCCATTAATGTTTATTGTGATAAAATCAAGGGTTGTATTTGGTTTGTTTGTCGCTAATATTTCTAGATTCTTTTTGTTTTCTTTTAATAATTTATTTAAGTAAGAACTTTTACCGGCATTTGTAATACCCATTATATATGCTTTAGGTATATTATTTGTTTCTAAATACTTTAAGATATTATGAGATTTTATGTGGTTTTTACTGCTTATAAATAATATATCCGTATCTATATTATATATTTGGTGGAGCCACTCTTTGATTTTATTTAAAGGAACTTCTTTTCTTAAAATGTCACATTTACTTATGACTAATATTTTAGGTATTTTAATTTGGTTAAAAATAGATATAGTATTTTTATTAATATTTAGATAATCAAGTAAAAAGAATGCTACTCCGCCTTTATTTACTTTACTAATTATTTTTTCTGCATCTATTTGTTCATGCAAATTTTTTTCGCCATAATTTTTTAGCCGGAAACAACGACGACAGTATTTGTTTTTTAAATCATTTGTATAGCCAACTTGAGATATATCATTATCTTGCAATATACAGCCACAACCAATACACTTTTTATTCATAATAATCTCCTTTTTGAAATAATCCTTTTCTTTTTAACTTACGGTATATAAAACTTTCCAAAAAGCGGTTTATTTTGGTGCAAGCTTTTTCATAATCGCCGATAGGATTAATTAAAATAGAAGTTATACCAATTCTATTAGCACCAAATATATCAGTTAATAATTGGTCCCCTATTGCTGCTATTTCATGATATTTAAAATTATAAATATCCATTATTTTTAAATATTTCTTTTTAAATGGTTTATGGCTAGAATAAGCAACATCGACATTTAATCCTTCTTTAAAAGGAATGAGCCTTTTTTTGCCACTGTTGGAGATGATAATAATTTTAAAGTCTTTTTCTAAACGAGAAAATAATTCTTTTACTTTTTTGGTTGGAATATAAACATTGACAGGAATTAAAGTGTTATCTAAATCAAAAAGCAAACATTTAATACCTTGCTTTTTTAATTTATTATAATTAATATCATAAATACTTTTTTGATATATATCAGGAATAAATAAATCCATAAATTACCACCGAATTCATTATATCACGTATAATATTGATTAGTAAATTAGGTAATTGGTAAAGTTTTTTCTATTTTATCAACATTCATTTATAATTTATAAATTAATATTGAAATATTAGCACAATTAAGTATAATATAAGTAAGAAAGCAAAAGAAGAATTTAAAAATGTTAAATTTACGGCCATTTTAAATTTAGAAGATGCACAAATAAATTTAATTAGTTAAAGAAAGAAGTGAGTAGTAATGAAGTTTATAAAAAAATATTATAAAGCGATAATCATTATAGTAATTATAGCCCTTTTAATTGTGAGTATAGGAGTATCTCAAGTATTTATTGATAATAAAAAAGATAATACACCTGAAGATCAGCGGGAAAATAATAGTGAAGAAATATTACAGTCTAATGAAAGAGATGACACTGTAAAACAAATTATCATAAAAACAGATTATATTAATATTAGAAAAGATGCCAATGTTAATTCTAATGTACTAGGAAAAGTATATAAAGAGGAAATTTATACTGTATTAGAGGAAAAAGGAACTGATTTTGATTGGTATTTGATTGAAACAAGCAATGGCATTAAAGGGTATATTGCTGGAAAAAGTGGCGAAGATGTTTATGTCGAAGTTTTACCAGTCCAGGAAGTTGAAGAAGAAGTAGACGAAGAAGAAAATAAACCCGCCAATAACAATAGCAGTAATAATACAACTAAGCCTAATACCAATAATAATTATAACAATAATAATTCTCAAAATAATAATCAAACAAATGATGATCCTGTAAGTAATGATACACCGCAAGAAGATAACTATGAACCTCAACTACCTGCTTGCTTAATTACTTCTTGTGATGAGGGAGAAGAACTTAGAAACCGTGATAGTGTAGACTGCTATTGCGAACAAGTTTCTACTTATATTCCTTTAAATAAAGTTATATATGATAAAGATGGACTCACTATTACTATTGTAGCTTATAACTCAGCTATAAAATCTTACTCATCAGGTTTAGAACTTAGTATAGTCAATAATTCTACGGAACCTAAAACGATTCAAAGAGATACTTTAACTTTTGTAAATGATATTAATGTTACGGCTACTGTAATGTCTATTACCTTACTGCCAGGGACTAGAGGAACTACGGAAATTGATTGGTTGGATACTTCTTTAGAAAGAAATGGAATTGAGGAAATTCATAAAATGCAGTTTAAGTTAAGGGTGATAGATTGGGATGGTGAAGGTTGGCCAGATGCCAATAAAAGTGAAACAACAGACTGGATTATTATAGAAGTTTAAGGCTGACAATTATGACCTATGGATACTAACTAATTCCATAGGTTTATTATTATTGCAATCAAAAAAAGAAATATCTTTTATCTTGATATTCCTTCTTCTTTTTTCAAAAACTTGCGATTTTCATCTAATTGTTTGATCTTTTCTAAATTATTTTGGCTTAAAGCTAGACCATAGTAATTCATAAGATCTTCTTTAGCATACATCCACCAAGAAATAAATATTTCTTCTACTGTTTTTTCCGTTAATCTAATATTAGATATTAAAGGATATAATTGAGAAAAGTTTCCAGCTTTTATTCTTGTTAAAATCTCAATTCTTAGCTCTTGCTCTTTAGCTTTTAAAAATATAGGATTATCAAGCTTTGGCATATAATGAGCTTTACCTATAATAGCAATTCTTTCATTCATCTTTATACCTCCCTATAAACAATATATCACAATCATATTTATTTGACAATTATTTTAAAGCACTTAAAACATTACTTATTAAATCAATATTGTCAATTGCATCACTTATTTTATCTGTTGTTCTTAAATGATACTTAGCTTTCATTTCTTCTTTAAATTCTTTTATACTTGCAGGATTACGATTTAAATTTTTTAACCAATATGAATTGTATTTAAGTAATTCAAACATTTTAGCATCTTTTTTTAAATCTAAAAGAATATTTACTTGCATTATTAATCCTCAAAGAACTTATTAATTGGTCTTGGATTTAAATTAGTTTTCGGAGTTACGGTAGAAGGTGTTTTACTTGTTAATTCTTGAACTAAGCCTAAGGCTTTTTGGGCTGTATTAATGTGTTTTTGGACTGAGTCCATATCTATTTTTTTTACAATATCCGTAAAGTTATTTATACTAGTAGGAGAATTATCTTTATTTAAATAGTTCTTCCAAGCTCGATTGTCTTCACCATATATGTCATATATTTCATATAGCTGTTGCCATGATGTATTACCAGCACGAATGCTTGATACTAATTCGGGATGAGTTTTAGCAAAAATTTTAAATTCTTCTTTTTTAGACATAATATCACCATTAAAATATATGAATGAAAATAAAAAAAAGAAGAATTTATTTTCTCCTATAATTTAAAATCGTCTAAAAAATCTTGTAATGATAAGTTTTTTGGTTCCTTTTTAATTTCTTCTTTTTCTTCTTCATTTATAGTTTCTTTTGTTTCGATTTTTTCTTTGATTGCGACAATACTTGCTTTATCTAGCTTATATTTGCTTATATTTGACCCAGTTGATGATAAATCCATAATAGCTATATCACTATTTTTGATAATATTTATATCACTATCTGCTTTGGTTAAAATTAAGTCTCTTGAACTAGTAATTAGGGCATTTAATATTTTATAAGTTACAGTTTTTGTCTTTTTAATAAGCGTACTTCCCTTTTTAGCTCGACTGTGTTTTTCTAAATCAGTCAATTTTATTCTTTTAGCAGTTTTATTATCAGTAAATACAGTTAAATATTCAAAGTTTTCATTATAACTTACCATATTTTTAACAATATCATCTTTTAAAGTTATACCTTTTACTCCACTTGTTTTAGCGCCAACTAAAGGTATTTCTTCACTGACATAATTTAGATAATAACCGTTTGCCGTGATAAATAAAACATTACTTAAATCTTTTTTTACATCTACTAATCTATCATCATCTTTTAGTTTCATGGCAACAATTGGTTTATTACATCTTGTTACTTCAAAATCTTTAGCACTTGTTCTTTTTGTCATACCATTTTTAGTGGCTAAAATATATGTGTCATTTGGACTATAAATGTAAGATGCTATAATTTCTTCATCAGTTGATAACATAATAATATTGTTTATATGTTTGCCTAATTCTTTCCATTTTACATCAGGTATTTTGTATATGGGAATATATAAATAATTGCCTAAATTGGTAAAAATAATTAGAGTATCTAGAGTTGTACATTCATATATATGTGTTATAAAATCTCCAGGTTTTAGCGTGGTATCTTCACTTGAGGCAGCATAACTTTTACTACTAACTCTTTTAACATATCCCTCGTTAGTTACTACTACTACTACATTTTCTTTTGGTATCATCTCTTTAGCATCTAGCTTAATTTCTTGAATTTCGTCCTCTATTTTTGTTCTTCTTTTAGTTTCATATTCTTTTTTGATTAATTTTAATTCTTTTTTCATAACATATTTTAAAACTTCTTCGTCAGTTAAAATTGCTTTTAAACCTTCTATTAACTTTGTAAGCTTTTGCATTTCTTCTTCAAGTTCTAATACATCAGTATTAGTTAGTTTATATAATTGTAAGGTTACGATAGCTTCAGCTTGTTCGATTGTAAATGAAAATTCGCTTACCAAGTTATTTTTAGCATCAGCTTTGTTTTTACTAGCTCTAATTACTCTTATTACTTCATCTAAAATTGATAAACATTTAATTAGGCCTTCAACTATATGCATTCTTTTTTCGTATGTGGCTAAGTCAAATTCACTTCGCTTTATGATAAATTCTTTTTGATGAGCTATATAAGCATCAAGGATTTCAAGTAGACCTAAAGTTTTAGGAACACGATTTACGATGGCTACCATATTATAATTATATGATATTTGTAAATCAGTATTTTTAAATAAATAACCTAAGATTAAATCAGGATTAGCCCCTACTTTTAAGTCTATTACAATACGCAATCCTTCTCTATCTGATTCATCACGAATTTCACTCATACCATCTATTTTTTTGTCTATTCTAATACTATCAATTTTGTTTACTAATACTGCTTTATTTACATCATATGGTATTTCATTGATGACAATTTTAGTTTTGCCCTTTTCTTTTACAATTTCATATTTACATCTTAAAATAACTTTACCTTTGCCTGTTTTAAAAGCATCACGTATACCATTTATACCGCAAGCTATACCTCCAGTTGGAAAATCAGGTCCTTTAACTATCTCTAAAATAGTGTCTAAATAACAGTTTGGACTTTCTATTCTTTTAATAGTAGCATCTATTATTTCCCCTAGATTATGGGGAGGAATATTGGTGGCATACCCTGCTGAAATACCCATTGTTCCATTTACTAGTAAATTAGGGAACTTAGCCGGTAAAACAGTTGGCTCAAGTAATCTATCATCAAAGTTTGGGGCAAACTTCACTGTATTTTTTTCAAGGTCAGCTAAAAGTTCGTTGCTTATTTTGGCAAGTCTTGCCTCAGTATAACGATATGCGGCAGCAGGGTCACCGTCCATAGAACCATTGTTACCTTTCATATCAACTAAAATAGCATTTTGTTTCCACCACTGAGACATTCTTACCATGGCATCATATACACTTGAATCACCGTGTGGGTGGTATTTACCTAAAACATCACCAACCGTAGCGGCACTTTTTATATATTTTTTATCATATGTGTTATTAGCTTTATACATTGCAAAAAGGATTCTTCTTTGAACTGGCTTTAAACCATCTCGAACATCAGGTATAGCTCTATCTTGGATAATTTCTTTAGCGTAAGATGCAAAACGTTCTCCCATTATTTCTTCTAAAGCATAATCCTCTATTCTTTTAAGTATGTTGTCCATTTTTACCACCTTAGTATATTTTAGCATAAAAAGTGGGTTAAATAAACCCACTTTACAAGTGATTTACGTCGCTATGACGTATGGATTAGAGGCTGTGCCGTCACCACTAGATATTGTTACATCAGCCTTTAGATTAATTACTGGACGGACACCCCATGTATGATAAACACTGTTTTCTCCACCAATACCTATAACTCCAATATGTAATACGCTAGCATAAGTTGCGCTTGAAGGTGACATTGTCCAATATAATTGACCAGTTTGCAAATAATCATTTGCATTATCCTGAGGCCAAATTCTACCTGCATAAACCGCTTCATCGGCTGTTATTAAGCCGATTGGATATTTCAAAGATTTATTACCCTGATCACTGCTTTTTGTCGTATATAAATCGTTGCTATTGCTACATTCAAATGTTGGCTGTCTATTTCTTGTAACTCTTGATACAACAGCATAGTTTGTTTGATTAGAACCATATCCATCACCACTTGAAATTGTTCTGTCTCCACAAAAACCTGCATTTCCATCTATTTTATTTGAAACATTTAAAAGATTATTTTCAAACCATGTATCTAACACTTGTTTTATTGTACTATCATAAGAATTAGCCGTTGCTTGAGCATATGATGTGGTTTTATTAGTTCCTTCACAATTACCCGAGTTACATTGATTATTTAAACCCATCATATATCCTACATAAGTGTTATCACCATATGTATAATTAAACACGCTTGTTCCTATTTGTGTTGCAGCTCCTGTTATATTGGCACTTGTTCCTTGGTAAATCATCCTTATAGTTCCATCTTCGTTTACCCTAATAATGCGCCAGTAGAATCCTGCAAACTTTACCCAGTTATCTGTTGGATTCCCTGCAAAATAATATGTTCTTCCCTTACTTGTATCTTCATAGTATATCGTTCCTGTTGTTATATTTGTTACTAATACATTAAAATCATTTCGTTTTAATAGAGTTGAATAGTTTTTTATTATTTGTTCTTTGACTGGTATTGAATTTTCATCAAAATATAAATAACATTTAGTGCCTTTAGTTGTCATTTTCAAAAAATTAATACTTCCACTACTATATTCTATTTGAATATTGTTATCTTTTTCCCCGTTTACTTCACAATAACTCTTTTCTTCATTTAAATCATAACCTGAATCAGGAACTTTATCTATTGAAATGTACTCACCACTTTCATTTGCTTGATACATGGCAACTAAGTTTAGGTCGGCTTTTGAATAATTAATTGTCCCATTTACAAGAGGTATACTTTGTGTTACACGATATTTAGCTCTTGTAAAATTAAGTATGATAGCACTTATTACTGCTACTACAAATAAACCTATTAAAATGTTTCGCTTTAAGTGAGATTTTTTTAATGTCTCAAATTTCATACTAATACTCCCTTTCATGAAGTATAACTTCATTTCTTTTTGCATAAAACAAAGATATACTACTCATAACCTATTTTAGCTTACATTAATAATTTAATCTATTTTGGGTTAAATGTCAATACTCTAAATTAGATTATGATAAAGTTTACTCTATAAGGAATGATTAAACTATGAATAGATTAAGAGATTTAAGAGAAGATAAAGATTTAATGCAAAAAGATTTAGCCCTTATTTTAAATATGTCACAAACAGGATATTCTAAATACGAAGTAGAAACTAACGATATACCAACGGAAATATTAAAAAAATTAGCAGCTTTTTATGATACAAGTATTGATTATTTACTTTGTTTAACCGATGAGAGAAAGCCTTATCCTAGAAGTATTTTAAGCGAAAAAAAATAATGGTTATTTGGAGACTGCTGAAAAAGTATACAAAGATTACTGTAAACTATATCAGTAGTCTTTTTATTTTGGTATAATATACATAAGAAAATGGTGG
>CASEOP010000083.1 GCA_949289505.1 uncultured Mycoplasmatota bacterium | reverse complement strand
TCCAAGGCTAACTACTGGCTCTTTGCTAGAGATTACCAGGTCGGCTTCCCACCGACTATATTATATACGCCGAACTGACGCACCACCCCACTATAAATATTATAGCAAAACTGCCCATTAAAAAAAAGAGTTTGCAACTCTTTATGAACTAATTTTATATTTAAAATATTATATAAACATTTTTGTTTAATAATTTAACTTTATAATAAATAATCAAAAAACTTTATTTAATACAAAATTACTTAATTTATCTTTTTATACTTGTAAACATTTCATTATTAAGCAAATTACTTAATTTATCTATTTTAGCTTGATAATATAATTTAACATTAATATCTATTGTTGATGCTATTAAAGCATTATAATTATCAATTTTAGCATAAATTCTTTCTTGCATACTAATTAAATCTACTCCAAAATTTTCACTATAATAATTATATTCTAGCAATAATTCAAGTTCAATATCATATAAGAAGTCTAATAGATCTTCTTTTGATATTTTATGAATATATACTCTTCTATTTAAATTTTTCATTCTCTCAACATACAAGTAATCATTTACTTCAAAAGATTCTAGTACACCCTGTGAATTTGTATTACTATTATGAATAGTACTAACTAAATAAACTTCATTCATAGTAGAACTGCTAAAATAAGTATCTAACATTGCTTTTAAAGTTTCATAGGTTAAAATTTTTCCTAACCCTTTGCTCCGATAATCACTTCTTACAGCATATGTATTAATTTCTAAAGCATTTTTACTTTCTACATCATAATAACTTTCTAAATTAAAATTAGGTTGTTCAATAAAATTTGGCTCTTGAAACTTTAAGAATAACTCATAATTGGATATTAAAGTATCTAAAGGAACATTATAACCTGTTTCTTTATACATTTCTTCTAATAAATTTTTATCTACATCATTAATACTATAATAAAATATTTGAGCAAACTCTGTTGTCATATCTAATTTAGAGTATTCTTTAGACATTTCAATATTTAAAACTCTTCTTAAAAAATTATTTTCATAAAATGTATTATTTTCAACTTGATTTTTAATAAAAGAAGCTATATCAAATCCATTTTTATTTTTTTCAGGATCTTCCGTAATTTCTTTTGCTTTTCTATCAAAAATTATTATTTTTCGCAAGTATTCTTTAGTCACATATCTATTATATTCTTCAATATCACTAAAATTATTGGCTAAATAATTTTTATAATCTATAGTTGAGTGAAAATATTTAGTATAATCACTATTAGTATTTTGAGGTACATTTAAATTAGTAAAGCAATACCCAACAACTTCATCTAAATCATTAATTGCCACAAAGACTTCATTATCACTTGACTCTACATAGCGTTTAATGCTATCTTCACTAGTACCAAAAAATTGCCCCGCTTTGCCATTTAAAGCGTTATCTTCTTTTATTTTTTCACCCAATTTAAATATTTGATTTGGGTAATCTTTAATATTATCTTTATTCAATTTTATTACTTTTATATTCATTTTTTCTCCTTTTAAAAAACTTTAATTTTAAATTTAAGCTCTTGATGAATATTTACCATCTTTAGTAGATACAATAATCTTTTCTCCTGTACTAATAAATAATGGTACTTTAACAATATAACCTGTTTCAATTTTGGCATCTTTGGTAGCATTGTTAGTAGTATTACCTCTTACAGCAGGTTCAGTTTCAATAACTTCATATTCTACTTTTTCAGGTAAAGTTATTCCTAATATTTCCCCTTCATAATAATCAATAGTTATTTCCATGCCTTCTTTAATAAAATTGATTTGGTCTTTTAATATTTTGGTAGATATTTCTACTTGTTCATAAGTATCATTATTCATAAACACATAATTATCACCAGCGGCATATAAGTATTGCATTGGCATTCTATCTATATGAGCTTTTTCTATCTTAATATTTGTATTATATGTATCTTCAGTTATAGAACCTGTTCTTAAGTTTTTTAATTTCATACGAACAAATGCTGAGCCTTTTCCTGGTTTGACATGTTGAAATTCTACTATTTGATATAAATTGTTATCCATAATAATAGTCATACCATTTTTAATATCATTAATATTTATGTTCATATTACCACTCCTCTTTTTTCTTAAATATGCCAAATCTTTTCTTTCTTTGTTTAGTTATGGGTTTAGTGCCATAAGTTGGACTTTGACTTAGACGAGCTGTAATAGGGGCAAATCCCCTAACAGTTGGTCTTTTTAAAATATATCTTTTCATTTACTCAAATCACTCTTTTTTAATAATTATTTTTTCTTCTCATTTTAGCTAATCCTCTAGGATTTATATTTTCTTTTTTATCAGCTGGTAAAGAAGATACTTTACCTTCTATTGTAGCTTTGCCTAAAACGGCAATTAAAGCTGAATAACCTGTTACTTTTTTTAATTTGTGTTTTCTTTGTTGTTTCATTTTAGCTCCTTATTATTTTTTTTCTTTTGCTACTTGATGTTGACGGCAATTGTTACAATACTTTTTAACCTCTAAACGGTCAGGAGTATTTTTTTTGTTTTTGCTTGTACATCTTAATTCTTTACCACATACTGTACATCTTAAAGTTACATAATTTCTATTATCATTTTTGGCCATTAAAAGCACCTCCTTTTAATAAAAACTAGTAGTATTATATCATTAAATTTAGGAGTTGAAAAGAGAAAATATGTGAGCTTAGAGTTATTTTTAATTTTTTAAATGGTAATTTAAGATTAAGTTGTAATTTAATAAGTTTTAACTAACAAAAAGAAAATCATTTATTCTTCTTGCTATTAGACGATTTACGGGAGAACGATAAGTATTTTTAGCATTTAAGTTACTAGTGTTAGGGCTTATTACTACTACTGAATATTTTGGATTTTCGTATGGAGCATACATTAAAAAAGTATTACTTAAAACATACGATTCTAATATGCCATCATAATTATTATCAATATAAGATTCACTAGTTCCAGTTTTACCTGCCGCATTTATTTTAGGATTTATATACCAATAGCCAGTACCACTACGCATTACTTTATTAAACCCTTCTTGGATTCTTTTTAAATATTTTTCTTCTAAGTCTATTTTGTTTAAGATTTCAGTTTTATTTTCTTTTATTACTTTATCTTCATCTTTAATACTATGCATAATATTTAATTTTAATCTATCTCCGTTGTTAGCAATAGTATTTATGTATTGAAGTAGTTGGATTGGAGTATATAAATCATATTGGCCAATAGCTAAATTCATAAGTAAATCAGGAGCTATAGTAGTTCCTTTTAAGCCTATTGACTCATTTTTTAAATCTATTTTTGTTTCGGTGCCTAATCCAAATGATGCAAAAGTATTACGATATGTATTAAAATGATTAATATTTGCTAAGGCATCTAAATTATAAGTGTAATTGTATCCCATTATCTTTAAGGCAATAATAAATTGATAATAATTAGAACTTAAAGCTAAAGCGTCAATATCATTTAATAATCCTAATCTTTTATAAGAACATTTAGCTGGCATATTAGCAAGTTTTACACAACTATCAAACATTTTTGTTCCTATATCAATAGCCTTATTTTGATAACCAACTGCCATTGAGGCTCCTTTTACAGCACTACCTACCGTATAAGCGTTTTTAATAACATTAATACTAACATCTTGAAAAGAATAATCTTTACCATTCGTTATTAAACGGATTCCCGCTATAGCTAGTATATCACCGGTTAAGGGATTACTTACAAGAGCAAAACTTTCTTTATAAAATTCCGTATTAACACTTTTTTTGGCGTTTATCATTTCTTCTTTAATTATTTTTTCAACCTCTAATTGGATATTTATATCTATATTTAAAATTAAATCATTACCTCTTTTTGATGGTTTTACTAGTTCTAGGGTGTTATCATTATTAACTTGATATTGAGCTTTTTCTCCTTTTAAATATTCTTCATAATATTCTTCTAAACCACTTATTCCTACTTTATCTACTAATGTATATCCTTCTTTTAATAAGTATTCTTTTTCTTTAGGTAAGGAATTACTAATTGCACCTAAAACAGATTTTAAAGTTTCACCATATACATAATTTCTTTCCCATTGTATTTCACCAAAAATTCCAGGTAAATTTGATTCTAAGATACTCGCATATATTGTATCCGTAACATCGGTTAGTAAGCACTTATTAAGAAAACTATACCCATCATTCATAAGAAAATAAAAGTATGAACTATATTTTTCTAAAGGGGTTAGACTATCTAACATATTTTTAGTTATTCTTTTTAGTTTTAATTCTTCTAACTGTGCACTAGAAAGTTTTCGCTCACTATATAACTCATATTCTTCTTTAGTAATTAATTTGTTGGCTTTGTCACTATATTTTATTAAATAAAATTCTTTTAGTTTGTTTTCATTATATTTGTACTCAAAATTGGTTAGTTTAGCAAGTTCTTCTGCAATAAATAATTCCATTTCTAAATTTGTTTCGTTTGTTTTATGATAAAAAATAGTGTTAATTCCTACATTATCAACTAAAACATTACCATTTATATCTAATATTCTTCCCCGAGGAGCTGATGAGCCTTCTACATATATTTCATTGATATTTTGGGCTTGTTTTAAATAATAAGCTCGTTTATTATGAGCTAAATCGTATACACGATATAGAAAAAAACTAAATAATATAATTATCAAACTTATCATAATGATTATTTTTTTGGGCATATACTTCACCATTTATAGTATTTAAAAAAATAAAATAATCATACAATATATTAGGTGATATGATGTATAATTTAATTAAAGCTTATATGGGAAGAATGACTATAAATGATGTAAATAATTTTGCTCAAAGTAAAAATATATTTTTAAGCGCGGAAGAACTTAATTTTGTTTATGTTTTTATTAGTAAAAATTGGGAACAAATTATTAAAAATCCTAAGTTATTAAATTTAGATAGATATAAAGAACATTTTAGTGAAGAAAATTTTAATAAAATAAAAAAGCTATTTTTAGAGTATAGCTCACGTTATTCTTCTTTTATTTAACTTCTTTTGGAGAAGTTTTTTATTTTTGGTAATACTTTCTAATATCATTTAATAAATTGGGATTAAATTGGCTAGATTTTAACATGGCTATTTCAAATTTATAAGGAGGATAAATTCTTGTTTTATCTTCGTTATTTTCGCCTATATACGGTGTTTCTAATATTTTGGGTATATTTAATAATTTAGAATTATTAACAATATTTAAAATAGTATCAAACCCTATATAACCATAACCAATATTAGCATGACGATCTTTATGAGTATTAAATTCATTTTTACTATCATTTATATGAATACATTTAATATATTTAATACCAATTAAATTATCAAAATTAGCTAAAAAAATATCAAAATTATGCATATCATAGCCAGCATCATTTAAGTGACATGTATCTAAGCATACACCTATTAATTCTTTTTTGGTAATGTTATCAATTATGTATTTTATTTCTTCTAATGTACAGCCTATTTCCGTGCCCTTGCCAGCCATTGTTTCTAATAAAACAGTACAGTTTTTAGAATGAGTTAAAACAATGTTTAAAGCATTTATGATGTTATTTATGGCAATATTTCTTTCTATTCCTACACTAGAACCTGGGTGTAATACGATATATTTTACGTGCATTTCTTCACATCTTGTTATTTCTTGAATTAAAAAGTTAATGCTAAAATTATATTTTTCATCATCTAAATTATTAGCTAAGTTTATAATATAAGGAGCATGACATATAACATTATTTATATCAATTTTGTTATCTTCCATTAATTGCCAAGCTTCCTTTGTTTTAGTATTATTTATGGGTTTGCGAATGGTGTTTTGAGGTGCGCCCGTATAAAACATAAAAGTATTAGCATCATAACTTAATGCTTCTTTAACACTACCTAATAAACCATCTTTTCCAAATGAAACATGTGAACCTATAATCATTTTTATCACCATTATTATTATATATTAAAAAACTAGCAAAAGCTAGTATTTTAATTCGCACTACATGTAGTTGGAGCATTGGAAGCTGATGCTTCAACATCATCACTTGTAACATCGGGTTTAATACCATTTACCATGTATTGACCGTTAGATAACCATATTTTATAAACATAATTTCCTTCTTCATTTATTTCAATGGAAATACTTCCAGTATATGCTTCATCATCTTTTTCAATTAATTTAGAATTAATAAGATCTTCATAAGAATAACATTTAGAACCTGATGCACCATCTTTTATATATAAAGTTTGAGCAGCTTTAACTAAGGTATTAGCTTCCATAGCTAGTACTTGTTTTTTTGCACTATCTGCCATTGGAACAACAGCATTAGTGGCAATTAAAACTATAACTGATAATATTACTATAACACTTAATAACTCTACTAAAGTAAAACCTTTTTTATTTAAATTCATTATTGTCACCTTCTAGAATAATTATATCAAAAATATGGGTTTAGTCAACTCTTAAATAAGAATTTTAAATACCTTATTAAAAAAAATGTCGGATTAATTTGTAATATTTTCAATCTTAATATTTTTATAATGTTTGATTGGTTCCCAATGGTCTGTTTTTTTAAATATACATAAAATATTAATTGGAATCCAAGTGATTATAAATAAATAAAAACCAAATATACCTTTATAATAATCTTTTATTTTCTTATTTAATATTTTTAAAGTTATTATATTAATTAGTATGCTTATGATATAAAATAGAATAATTATATATAAACTTGATAAATTAATTATAAATTCATTTTGGCTTAAGCCTATAACAAATTTTATAATTCCTAATGTAATTGGTAATACGAAAGAAATTACTTGAATTATAGGACATAAGTAATATAGTAAACAATCCAAACAACTAAAAGATTTGATGTGCCAAAATTGTTTAATTAGATTTTTTCCTAATCTTTTTAAGCAACTATAACAGCCACTTGTCCATCTTTTTCTTTGTTTCCACGATGTTTTAAAATTATTGGGGTGTTCATCATAAGTAATTGCTTCTTTAGCAAAACCGATTTTTATATTATTTAGAGCACATAAACCAGTAAATTCGCTATCTTCAGTTAATGTCTTTACATTAAAACCATATTTATCTATCACTTCCTTTTTTATACAAAAGCCTGTCCCATTTATAGCAGCTGATCTATTTAGTTTCATATGAGCAGTATTATAAAAGACATTTTGCAAATAATAAAACATCGTGTAGCCACCACTTAGATAATTATCTTTAGGATTTTTAGCATCTCTAAAACCTTGGACTACTAAAAATCCTTCATTTAATTTTTCATTTAATGCTGCTAAAAAATTGTTATCAACAACATTATCAGCATCAAAAATTACATAAGCATCATAATTGCTATTTTTTAAATAGTTAAAAGCATAGTTTAAAGCTTCACCTTTACTTTTAATTTTAGTATGCACATCTATTATTTTAGCATTTTTTGTTTTAGCTATTTTTAAGGTATTATCAGTACAATTATTTAAAATAACGTAATAATCAAAATAATTGTTAGCATATGTTTGCTTTTTTAGACTGTCTATTAAATTACCAATAACTTTTTCTTCGTTACGTGCGGGTATTAAAATAGCAAATTTATGCGTTTTGTTATCTTTTTTTCTTTTCTTTTCGGGTGCAAAAGCAAATAAACCCATTATAATAAAATATATACTAAATAATAAACATATAATCATTATCATATTATAAATAAACATCATATATTACTTCATCCTTTTAATTATTTCTTCTTTTGTTAAACCATAATTTTTTAGTTCTTTAACAGTTTCATTTATTTTAGCAATTAACTCGTTTATTTTAAGATCTTTAGCCTTGTTTATATTTTCACTTATAAATGTTCCTTTAGTTGATTTAGATATAATTAAGCCATTTTCTTCTAAAATATCGTAGGCTTTTTTTACCGTATTAGGATTAATACCAAGTTCATAAGCAAGAGTACGGACACTAGGTATTTGACTATTAGGGCTTAAAATACCTAGGGTTATTTGTCTTTCTATTTCTTTGACAATTTGTTCATAGATAGGTTCTCTTTTTTGATAATCAATATTTATAATCATAAAATTATTCATAACTTTCTATATTTTTATAAGAATTAATTAAATTAATGTACTCTTTTTCATCTTTTACTTTTTCTTGGTATTTTAGAAATTCTTCTTTAAACTTTTCTGGATTAGATATTGTTACTGTATATGTTTCATTAAAATATACTACTACATTTAAGCTCTCTTCGGTCATTGTGACTTGATTGTTATTTTTTAAATAATCAATAAAAGCATTTTTATTACTGTTTATAACATAATTAAAGATATTATATTGTTCTTCCGTAAATATATTATTATCATATGGTTGTAATTGATAATATGGTTTATAAGTTGTTTTTTCTAATAAATTTATAAATTGGTTATTTTGATATATTATTATTTCGTTATATAATTCTTGAGATAATTTAATAGGAATTATTAATTCTTCGTATTTATGATTTTGGTAGGAATAAATATATATTTTTTCACTTTCTTCTAAATTGCTGTAATTAAATTCATTGATGTTATTTTTATTTTCGTTTAATAATTTTTTTATTTTGTTTGTTATAGGAATAGAGCTATTATTGTAAATGATATAATCAACTTTTTGGTAATTAAAATTATAACTATTTTCTTTTTGCCAATTATTTAATAAATTATTTAAATATAAGCTTAATTCTTCATTTATTGAAGCATCAACTTTGTATAACTTATTATCAGTTTCAAACGTCATTAAATCATTATAAGAATATTGGTTGCTTGTTCTTGTTAAGATAGATTTTAGAATATAATTAATTGTTTTTTTATCAGTTATTTCCATTTCTTTATAAGTAATGCTGTTTATATTATTTATAGCTTTAGAATCTTTTAATAAGACATCAAATTTTAAATAATATAAACTATAAAAACATATAAATATTATTAAACTTATTATAATGGTTTTAAGGGGTCTAGTAATTTCTTTCCTTGTAATTAAATCATAAACAAAAGAATAAATTATTATACCAACTACCGATATTAACCAACCAATAGTATCAGTACTTATAATTATGACATAAGTTATAAAACATATTGGTATTAAGGTTAAGCCTTTAATTAATTGATGTATTTTGTTACTTTTAAAGCTTGTTTCATTATTTTCCATTTTACGTTTTTTAAAAGTTAAATAGCCAACAAAACCATAAATGATACTTAAAATTATCATTTTGATTATACTTATATTATTGTATAAATCTTCATTAGCAATAGACAATGGAGCAATAAATTTATATGACATTTTTTCATTATAATATAGTCGGTACTCATTATTTTTTAAATGTTCTTCGCATGAGGTATCACCGTAGCAATAGTATTCGGTTGGTTTACAGTCATCATTGTTACATGTTACATAATTGGCTTTACTACTTGATTCTTCAATTAAATTATTTACAATATTAAAATAAGGCACAATTAAGACAATTAATAGTAATACAACTAGACTTGTTATTAAATTACCCGTTAAACTTATGGCTAAGTTTATGACAACGAAAATAAAAGTATATGATATAAACCATAATATAAAATAATCAATTAATAAAGCAAAAGGAATAGTTATACTATTAAAAATTAACGAAAATAAGCCAAATATTAAAGTATTAATTAAACTAAATATTAAAAGAATTAAAATACCCCCTATTGTATTGGTTATAAATATAGTTTTGCGGTTTATTGGTTTAGACATTATAAAATCAACACTTTTTCGTTTAAAAACAAAGCCAAATAATGTTATGGATAAAGCTAGAGGAATAAAAATTATACCAATGTATGTGATAATACTTAAATTATTAAGGTATAATAAATTAGATTTTTTGGAAGTAATTAAAATTATGAGATAAATTATATTAAGCAAAGGAATTATTCCTAATAAAAAAGCTAATAATCCTTTTGATTTTCTAATATTTTCTTTAAAATAATTTATATTAAATAACGCTTTCAAATTCATAACCTAACGCCTCCATTTGATATATAAATACTTCCTCTAAAGTAAGAGGTAAATAATCTAATATAACGGGATTTAAACTTTCTAGATATTCTTTACTATTAAAACCATTTTCATCTATGATTATGGTTGCGACGCTTCCGACTTTTTTGTATGAAAGAATTTTAAGTTTTTTAAATGTTTTTTTATTAAAATCTTCTTTTAAAGATATTTGAACTTTATACATGTTAGTTTTTAAAGTATCAATGTCGCTTTCAAATAAAATATTTCCTTTATATAATAAGCCTAAATTATCACATATATCTTCTAATTCTCTTAAATTATGACTAGTCATAATTATTGTAGTATCATTTTTTGACATGGCTTCTGATAATAATTTTTTAAAATATTTGCGTACAACGGGATCTAAGCCATCAAATGTTTCATCAAAAAATAAGTATTTAGCATTCGTTGCTAAAGCACATATTAGGGCACATTGTCGTTTCATGCCTTTAGAAAAGCTACTTATTTTGGCATTTATATTAAGTTTTAAAACATTGGCTGTATTTATGACATAATTCATATCAAATTTTTTATATAAAGCTTTATAAAATTGGGCCATATCCATAAGGGTGTAACTTGGATAAAAAAATAAATCATCGGGAACAAAAGCCATTTCTTGTTTTAAAGATTCATTATCATAAACATTTTGCCCATCAATTAAAACTGTACCGGTATCAGCTTGATAAATACTGTTAATTATACGTAGCAAAGTTGATTTTCCAGCTCCATTCGCTCCTACTAAACCATAAATTGCCTTGTCTTTAATTTGACAGTTTAGATTTTCTAACACATAATCTTGGCGATTAAATGTTTTGGATAAGTTGTTAATTTCAATCATATTTCCTCCTTAATTGTATTATATGTACTAATACAATTATAATATAACATAATTATTTAACTTTGGCAATTAAAAATTGATACTATTTGACAGTATCAATTATTCATAACTCATTTGGGTAACATCATAACCAAAGTATTCTAATATACTCACAGCTTTTCTTGATTGAGTGCCTTTATTACATATAATAAAATATTTTTTATCTTTATCTAATAATGATTTATAATTAAGCATTAATTTCTCATATGGAATGTTAATACTATCAGGGTGATGAAAAATATTATAGTCCGTAGGTAGTTGAATATCTATTAATGTTCCCATATTTTTGTAATAATCTTTTATATTTAATCTTTTCATAATATCACACTTTATTTTATGGTAAAAAAATAACAAGACTTAATTAATTTGTCTCGTTATTCATTAAAGAAATCATCAAAAAATTCATCATCTGTAACTATGTTATCATTTACTATTATACTATCTGCATCAATGTTTATTTTGGGTTTATTTTCTAAATTAGTTTCATTATTTATTTTGGGAATTTCTTCCTTTGTTTCTTCTTCTTTTATGGCATTTTCGTTTGATGGAGAAATATTATAGTCTTTTATTATTTTATTACTGATATCATTTACTTTGTTTTCGCTTGCATTAGATATATTCTTATTAGTCGCGGCTAGTTGTTGTTTTTGTCTTTCTTCTTCCTCATCTAATTCTTTTAATCTTCGATCGATATCCTTCATCATAGCATCTATATCCATATCAGTTAAACTGTTCATAGGCTTATTAAACATAGGATTGCTATTAAAAAGATTAGAGCTTGAGTTATTGTTT
>CASEOP010000082.1 GCA_949289505.1 uncultured Mycoplasmatota bacterium | reverse complement strand
TTATACGACTTTTGGTTAGAAATCATAGTACAATGTAGTTATAAAACTTTTTGCTTGAGCAAAAACTTTCATAACTTGCTATACATTGTAACAAAATAAAAACATAAAAAGTAGCTAACTTATAAAAAGTTACCTACTATTGACATTTAGTTTACGATATAAGGATTTGTACTAGTGCCATCGCCCCCCGTTATTGTTACATCAGCCTTCAGATTGATTACTGGTCGTACACCCCACACGCTGTTCACGACACTCCAATTGAAACGACCAGTTGAAAGCACATTATATATACCATCCCAACCATCAGTGGCATAAGCTGGAGACATTGTCCAATAATCTTGACCTGTATATAAGTAATTGCTTGTTGTACTACCACTATTTGGTAAGCCTGCCATTATTACCTCATCTGCTGTTATTAAGCCTACTGGTATTTTATATAAATCGCCACTATTACTACATTTAAATGTTGGATTTACATTACTACTACTTTTTACTAATCTATCATATGCTGCATAGTATATAGTACTACTTGGTTGACTACTCCACGAATAACCATTTGCCATATTTCTATCACCACAAAAGCCTACATTACTATCTATGCTACTTGCATAATCTCCCAATCCACTACTACTATACCAATCATTTAATACTGTTAATATTGTACTATTACTACTTGTTCCTCTTTGACTTTCTGTTGTGTATTTTAACCCTACATATTCACTTCGATCATGACTGCTATTAAATGCACTTGTACCTATTTGTGTTCCTTCTCCTGTCGTATTTGCACTTGCTCCTTGGTATATCATTTTTATAGTTCCATCGCCGTTTATTCTAATAATACGCCAATAGAATTCCCCAAATTTTACCCAGTTATCCGGTGGATTACCGGCAAAGTAATATGTCGTGCCATAATCATCTTCTTGAGTACTATCTGCCGACTTATATATTGTTCCTGATATTGAAGTTTCTACTTTACTTGATGTTGTTAATGGAAATGTCCTTGTTGATACTGTTGGATAATTGGCTAGTATTGCATCTTTAGCCTGTACTAATTCATCAAAGTACAAATAACATTTTGTTCCTTTCTTCTTTACACCAATATTTACAATACCACCATCATAGTTCATAATAATACTTCCATCTTTTTCATCATTTACTTCACAATAACTTTTTTCTTCATTAAGCGTATAACCACTTGTTGGCACAGTATCTATTGGTACGTACTCACCATTAACATTTTCTTGATACATAGCTATAACATTTAAATCAGCTAACTTATAATTAATTGTCCCAGTTACAAGTGGTATACTTTGTGTTACCCGATACTTGGCTTTTGTAAAGTTTAATATAACTGCACTTATTAAAGCTACTACAAATAATCCTATTAAAATATTTCTTTTCAAATGACTTCTTTTTAATACTTCAAATTTCATAATTGCGCCTCCATGAAGTTTTACTTCATTTAAATTTTATATCCATATAGTTATATTAATATTATATATCCGTTTGGTTATATGGTCAAGCAAATTATTTTTGTTTGTGTAAAAATAAATATGAGGTTAAACATTATGAATATTGAAAGACTAAGAGAAATTAGAGAAGATAAAGACATGTTACAAAAAGATATTGCAAAATTACTTGATATTACTCAAGTTCAATACTCTAGATACGAAACAGGAGTACGTTTAATACCTATTTACCATTTAGTAAAATTAGCTAGCTATTACAATACTAGCGTTGATTATTTATTAGGATTAACTGATGAAAGAAAACCATATCCTAAAAGTATTTTAAACAAAAAATGATTATATAAAAAGTAAGATTTAGATTTTCTTACTTTTTATATAATCATTTATTTTTGATTCTTTAATTTCGTTTGTGATACCAGTTCCAGTATTAGGGAAAACACTTGAGTAGTAAAAATCAAAAGCTATTAAACTAACTAAAATAATACATATTATAATTTTAATTTTTTGAGGAATTTTATCTAGAAACTTTGTTAAAATTGGCGCTGCAAAATAAGTTATTATAAGTCCACCGGTAGCAAATAAAAGTAAACCTTCTAAACAAATTCTACCATTTAGATTTAGGAAATAGCCATGATAGTCCCACCAAGACATATGATGAACTACTTCTAAGAAAACACTTGTTGTATATTCGATAATTCCACTTACTAGCATAGCAAGAACAAAATAAGCAAAAGGATTTTTTCTAAATGGTTTTAATAATACTAACATTGCAATTGCACCACCACCATATATTGGTAGCCATGGTCCTTGTAATGTACCCCTTTTTACTATTTCACCATATTGAAATAAGTGAAGTAATACTTCGTATACATAGCCAAATATTGATACTATAAAAAATATTAGTATTAAGTCTATAATAAAATATTTTTGATTATAATTAAATTTTAGCCATTTGTGGTTTTTATTTTTTATTAAATCTTTACTTTGAGGATATTCATCTATTAAATATGTTCCTTCTAGATTGATATCATTTAATAATTCAATGTTTTTTATGTCATGATTAAGTGATAACTTTTTAATTTGCAAATAAGCTAAAGCTTTAGTACAATTAATATATGGGGTTGCAAATACTATATTTGATATATTTAAAGTTAATATACCTAATAGATAGTAACCTATAAATGATATGTCTAATTTAAAAATAGCCCATTTATATCCTTTCATCATTTCTTCTGAAAGTTTTAAAGCTTTATTACTAGTTATATTTGGGTTTTCGGCAAGTATATAAGGTACTAAGGAGTAAGAATAATATTTTATGATACCTCCAATTAGAGTTAGACTCCATAAAATTATATATAAATTTTTTAAAAACATTGTAATAGCTATATTTTTAGTTTTACCTATATTATAGGGATAAAGCAATTTATTAGCTTTAGTTTTAGTGTACTTATTATTTTCTAGAAAAAAACGAGCTTTACCAACTTCTATTACTTTACTGACAAATATCCAATAAAACAAGGATAAAATGGCTCCAATGATTATAATAATACTTGCTAATATATGATCTTTAAATATGATTTGATTAATAGCATTTAATACACCGAATAAAAATGAGCCAGATTTGGATACATTATTAACTAATGAGCTTAGTACTCCTCTAGTAGCATTATTAAACATTGGGGGTTCTTCTAATTTATTTCCGCTTAAATTACTTATAAATTCATTTACAATATCAGAATTAGTTTTGGCATCTATATTATTAATGGTAATTTTTTTTATGCTATTAGCGTAGTCAAAATTGATTTGCGTTTTTAATGAAATAAATGACCCACCGACTAAAATAGTATATATAAAGCAAATTATAATGCATGATTTCCAATTTCGATAAAATGCTTCTTTTCCCTGTTTTTTTAAGTTAAACCTATTAAACATAATACTGCTCCGTTCAATAGTATTTTATCATGGATACATTTTGATGTAAATTAGATGATAATCTTTTTTATTAACTTTAATTTGCTTAAAAAATAATTGTTAGTATGCTTATATAAATTTTTATTTTATTTTGTTATTTTCTTATCTATCTTTTTTTGAATTTATATATATATTTATCTTTTAAATTTGAATAAGTTTTTATTATATATATCAAGTTTCAAAGTGTAAAAGTTTAAGTAATAATTAGTCTGGTGCGATAGTTAAGATAATCTAAAACCATCACAACAAATAAATAAACAATTTAATTCTATATCCATTATACCATGACTTTAA
>CASEOP010000081.1 GCA_949289505.1 uncultured Mycoplasmatota bacterium | reverse complement strand
TGCACGTGTGGCGGAATTGGTAGACGCACTAGACTTAGGATCTAGCGGTTAATTCCATGGGGGTTCGAGTCCCTTCACGTGCACCATCTTGTATTTGAAAAGCTCTTATTTTAAGGGTTTTTTTCATTTATTAATATAAATTCAAAGCTAAATCTCATAAGATTTTAAATTAAAGCCTAGTAATAATAGTTATACTCTTTAGAAATTTACCCAAACATTGCTTTTAATAATAAATTAAGATATAATACTTAAGAAATTGGAGAATTAATATGGAAAAATATCAAGAAATAGAACGTAGCATTATAAAAAAATACCGAAAAAATATATGGTGCAAATTTACAAAAGCAATAAGAGATTATGAATTAATTAATAATAATGATAAAATAATGGTTTGCATTAGTGGGGGCAAAGATTCATTTTTAATGGCTAAATGTTTTCAAGAAATCAAAAAACATGGAAAAATCAAATTTGAAGTTCACTATGTTGTTATGAATCCTGGATATAGTCAAAAACATTTAGATTTAATTAAAAAAAATGCCCAAACTTTAAATATTCCTCTTGAACAATTTAATAGTAATATATTTTTATCAGTTGAAATAATGAATGCTAAAAGTCCTTGTTACATGTGTGCTAGAATGCGACGTGGCCATTTATATAATAAAGCTAAAGAATTAGGATGTAACAAAATTGCTTTAGGGCACCATTTTGACGATGTAATAGAAACAAATCTTTTATCAATGTTTTATAGTGCTGAAATAAAAACAATGCTGCCTAAACTTCATAGTGAAAATTACCAAGGATTAGAATTAATTCGTCCTATGTATTTAATAAAAGAAGAAGATATTATATTATGGTCTAAACATAACAACCTAACTTTCTTAAATTGTGCTTGCAAAATAACCCAAGAAAAAGCAATAAATGAAAATGATAGTAAACGAAAAGAAATTAAAGAATTAATTAAAAATTTAAGAAAAATAAACCCTTATATAGATTATAACATTTTTAAAAGTATGGAAAATATAAATATAAACCAAATTTTAGGTTACAAAAATGAAGATAGAAAATACTTTTTTTTAGATGATTATGACAAAAAAAATTAAAAGAATTTATAACTCTTTTAATTTTTTTATAGCCTCAGAAAATGTTTCAACACTAATAATTTTTATATCATACCCTTTTTCTTCTGCTACTTTTTTAGCTTCTTCATAGTTACTTTGAGGACACATAAATATATCAGCATCACTTTTTACCGCTCCTATAAGTTTATATTTAACTCCCCCTATTTCTCCAACATTCCCATCAATATCTATTGTACCAGTACCAACAATTTTTTTGCCATGAGTAATATCTTCTTCAACTAATTTATTATAAATAGTTAAACTCATCATAAGCCCCCCACTAGAACCAGCTTCGCTTGCTTTACTTGTTATATCAACTTTTGGCTCAGTAACATATTCATAAGTAGTAAGCATACTTATACCAATTTTAATACCATCACTAGTTTTATAAGTAATTGCATACGCCTCTTTTTCTTTTCCATTTCTTTTTATCAATAAATCAACTTTTTCCTTTTCATCTAAACTTTCTACAATACTTTTTAAATCTTCTAATGAAGAAATTTCCTCATTATTTACTTTTAAAATAACATCTCCTATTTCTATATTTGTATCAGCCTCTTCGCTAATATAACTAACTTCATTAATATAACCTTTAATATCAATTTTCTTTCCAGCCGCTTTATAAGCATTAATTATTGCTGCATCCATCGATTCATTCATATATAATTTTTCTCTTTCCAGCATTTCATCCATATTTTCTCCATCAATAGTAATATCTTCTACTTTTACAATATCCCAATCAGGTATAACATAAGAAATAAGTAAAAAAGGAATAGAGCCCCTAACCATAGATACATAAGCCATATTAAATGAACCACTACTATCATAACCATCTTCAACTTCTATTCTACTATTTAAATTAACTGCCCCTCCTGGCGTATAAATAGAATAAGGCAATTTTATAGTAAATAATAAAACAATAACTAATAAAACGATAAGTTCTTTATAATTAATTTTAATAAAATTCTTTATTTTTTCATATATTTTACCAAACATTGTTTTTATCACCCAATAAATTATATCAAATAAAGAGGCAATTATGAAGGAAAAAATATTTAATTTTATTTTTTGTTTATTTAGTTTCATAAGTATAATTATTATATTTAAAAATAGCAAAGAAGTAAGTGAAATAATAATAAACTCAATAAACTTATTTTTTAAAAAAGTATTCCCCTCTTTATTTCCTATGTTTATTATTAACGATTTATTAATTAATATTAATTTACCATACTATTTTTATTTAATTTTTAACAAATTATTTTTAAAATTATTTAACACTAGTGGAATTTGTGCTTATGTTTTTATTATGTCATTAATAAGTGGAAGTCCAAGTAATGCTTACATATTAAAAGAATTATTAGAAAAGAAAGTTATAACTATTGATGAAGCTAATCATTATTTAATGTTCACTTTTTTTTCAAATCCCCTATTTTTAACAATTATGTTATCTATGCTATTTAATTTTCACACAGTTATAAAAATAATTTTAATTCATTATATTTCTAATATATTAATAGGTCTAATTATTAGAAACAAAGCACCTAAAATATTAAATTCCAAATTAAAAAAAGAAAAAATCAAAAAAAATTTTCTCTTAAATAGTATAAACAAAAGCATTAATACATTACTTATGATTTTAGGAACAATTACTTTTTACATGCTCCTAACCTATATAATAACCTTTTTATTAAAAAACAATTTATTAATTACAGCAATAATATCAGGGTTTCTTGAAATAACCAACGGTTTAAATAATTTAAATAATGTCCAAATTTTCATCAAATTAAAAGAAATAATAGCCATCTCCATTATTTCTTTTGGCGGTCTAAGTATTCATACTCAAATAAAATCTATCTTAGAAAACACCAGAATTAACTATTTATATTTTCTAAAAGGTCGTATTTTACATTTTATTATAAGTGCTCTATTAATAACTATAGTCTAACAAGCATAACTTTCTTGATAGCTTGTTTCATTGTTTTTAAGACCAATATAAGTAAATTGCAAATCATCATCAACAGTTGTATTTTTTCCATTAATTAAAACCGGTATATTAATTTTTATCAAATAATAATCATCATCTAAATCTACATAAGTATATTGTACACATAAATCATATTTAGCATTATTGCTCTCTAATTCATATTTTTCATCATTATATATAATATAGTTTTCTTTTATCTCCATAACCTTTTTTTCATCAAGTTTAAAATCTATAATTGTTTTATTATTCTCTTTTAAAATCTTTAACCCATTTAAATTATAATTCAAAAAGTCACTCTCAACGCTTTTAATAATTAATGCCCGATTAATTTCATCTTTACTAGCATAATCATCACTATCGTTAATATAATAAAAAGACATCATTATTTTTAGCAAAAGAAGTAAAACAATTGAAATAAGAGTAATACTTATAAGTAATTCTAAAATAGTAAAACCCTTTTTCATTTTAATTCACCCCAATACTAGCATAATAATATTGCCCTTCAACCCAAAACTCCCCAATTAACCAATATTTATATTTATCATTATAAGATAAACTATCTAAATATTTATTAAAGTTACTAAAATAATTATTTTCTTCATAATCTTGTAAATTTCCCTTAACTAAATACAAATTAGCAATCGAAAACTCATCATAAATTAAAGAACAACTATCCAAATTAAAATTATCACATGATAATTTTAAAATATCACTAGTTTCCATAGTTTTTAATCCATTTAACTCTAAATATTCTTTCAAATAATAAATCTTATAAATATTGGCCATATCATCATATAAAACAGTTTTTCTTTTATTATCTACTAAATTTGTAAAAGTTCCATACAAAAGAAGTAATGATACTGTTACAAACGTAATAACCACAATCGTCTCTAAAAGAGCAAAGCCTCTTTTCATTAAAACACCTACGCTTTATGCTTTTTATTTAATCTTTTATAATAAAAAATACCAATAATTAAAGCAAATATTATTATTAATATAATTAAAACATCATGAGAAAATTTATCAAAAACACCTAAAATAGATTCCCAATTATCTCCAACCTTCACCCCAATAATTGTAAGAATTGAATTCCAAATTAAAGAGCCACTTATAGTATATATTATAAATTTAGACATAACCATTTCACTCATACCAGCTGGAATACTTATCAAACTTCTCACTATGGGAATAAAGCGGCAAAAAAAGACAGTTTTATTTCCCTTAGTATCAAACCAATAATCAGCTTTTTCTATATCACTTTCTTTAAGGTGCAAAATTTTGCCTATTTTCCCTGATACAATTTTTTTCAAGCGCTCTTTATTTAAAATTTTACCTATGTAATATAATGCTATAGCACCTACTAAGGAACCCAATGTTGATGCAATTATAACACCAACAATGCTTAGTCTAGTAAAAGTAGTCATAAAACCACCAAATAACAAAATTACCTCAGAGGGAATTGGTGGAAATATATTTTCTATAGCTATTAAAAAGAAAACACCAAAATATCCAAATTGTTCCATTATAGATAAAATCATTTCTTGCATAAACTAACCTCTTTCATAAAAAGTATATCATATTTTATTAATAATAAAAATTAAAAAATGTTGCTATAGTGTTAAGTACTAGTCTTAATACGTCAACATCAAATTTTTGGGAATTTACCCTTGATTAATCTTGTATCCTAATGCTTTTTTATTTAGCCTTAACCAAATATTAAGTTTAAAAGGATATTGGGCGCACACCATTCGTGTTGTT
>CASEOP010000080.1 GCA_949289505.1 uncultured Mycoplasmatota bacterium | reverse complement strand
TATGCGAAAAAAAACTTTATAGTTCTTTTTAATCTGTTTTCCTATAAAGTTTTTTTATTTTAAATTAATATACTCTTTTTTACTGATCTTCTTGAAAGCGAATTAACTAATTTAGTTCTAAACAAATCTTCATAATTAATAAATTCTTGTAAAGAATCTTCATAGCTAAATATTTTTGCATTTGCTAAAGCAAAGATAGAAGCATCAACTAAATTTCTTTCAAAAACAATTTTTTCATATACAGCTTTAAATATTTTTGAAACTAATACATTTTGTAAAATAGCATTTTCTACTTCTACTAACATTTCTTGTTTTTCTAAAGTATCAGGAAAATTAGCAAGTAAACTATATATACTTTGGTTAATATATTGTTGTAATATTTGCCTTTCACTTATATCAGATTTTGCATTAAATACAAATTTACTAATATTACCAAAGCTATCAATGACAATATCATAATATTCTCCACCTTTTACACAAGTAAAAGGTATAAAGTTTAAAAATTCTCTATCATTTTTCAAAAGTTTACTATAATCTTTTTCTGAAAAGCTAGCCTTTGAAATAGCATTTAAATTAGTAGTATCTACATATTTAGAACACCATATTGAAAAATAACGATTAATTAAATCATCAAAATATCTATCACTTAAACCAATATTTAGATATTTATTATAAAATAATTTTAGGTCTTCTAAAAAACATACATTAATTGTAGCCAAAATATCCCTCCTTTTTAACCTTTTTTAAAGGTAAAAAAGATTATAACAAAAAAAAGATTATTTGTAAACAACTAGTCTTAATTTTACAAAAATTTAACTTTCTAACATAATTGTAATAGGTCCATCATTGATAATATTAACAACCATATCAGCCCCAAAAATACCACCTTTAGTTTTAACTAATTTATTTAATTCTTCATTAAACTTATCATATAGTCTTACTGCATCATCACCATTTAAAGCCTCTAAATATGAAGGCCTATTTCCTTTTTTAGTATTAGCATACAAAGTAAATTGGCTTATTGACAAAACTTCTCCCCCAACATCTAAAATAGATTTATTCATAACCCCATTTTCATCATCAAATATGCGCAAATTAACAACCTTTTTAACTAACTTTAAAATTTCTGACTCACTATCACCTTGTGTAAAACCAACTAATAATACTAAGCCTTTTTCAATACTATTAATCATTTTATTATCAACCGAAACACTACTATTTTTACTTCTTTGTACTAAAACTCTCATTATCTACTCCTACCAACCTTTCTAATAAAAGAAAGCATCTCTAAATCAAAAATTATTCTTTCTACTTCCTCTTTATTTTTAACTTTAATAGTAATTTCATACAAATACATGTTTTTATATTCTTTAGCTTTAAAAGAATCAATGTGAACATTCCGCTTAGTAAAACTTGCTATTATTTCTGATAAATAATTTCTATCATTATCCGTTTCTATAAATAAATCCGTCAAATATAAAGCATCACTATTAATATTCCACTCAACTGGTATAATCCTATCATCTTTATCTAAAACATTAGGGCAATTAGTCTTGTGTACTGTAATTCCTTGTCCTTTAGTAATAAAGCCAAGAATATCATCACCTTTTACAGGCTTACAGCATTTAGCTACATTAACTAATATATCCCCAACACCCGCAACTACAATATCATTCTTATAATTAATATCATGACGTTGTTCTTTATTTACTTTTTCAAGCAATGCATCTTCCACAAAAGTTTTATTATCCATTGTTAAATTAATAATAAAACCAGCCGTATATCTTAGTGTTCCAATAGATAAATATATATCTTCCACTTCTTTTAATTTTAAATCTTTAAGTATTTTTTTTATGTTTTCTTCATTCATAACGTCATTAAAAGCAAGTTTTCTTTTTCTAAGCTCTTTTTCAAGAATATCCTTACCTTTTGCCATCATAAAATTGCGTTCTTGTTTACTAAAATAAGATTTAATTTTATTTTTAGCCTGACTAGTCTTAACAAAATTAAGCCAATCTTTATTCGGACTACTATTAGGATTAGTTTTAATTTTAACAATATCATTATTTTCAAGTTCATAATTTAAAGGGACAATTGTATCATTAACTATAGCCCCAACCGTTTTATCACCAACATCAGAATGAATCCGATAAGCAAAATCTATTGGGGTAGAACCCAAAGGAAGTTCCATAACATCTCCTTTAGGGGTAAAAACATAAATCATTTCTGCAAGCATATCACTAGTAACATCTCTAGCAAATGCATCATCATCCACTTCTTCATGTGTTTCAATTAAATTTCTAAACATTTCAAGCTTTTGTTCCATAATATTTTGTACTTTTTTAGTTCCATGCTCTTTATATGACCAATGAGAAGCCATACCTTTTTCCGCAAATTCGTCCATTTCATACGTTCTAAATTGAACTTCAAATAAATGACCGTCAACTCCAAAAACCGTTGTATGCAAACTTTGATACATATTAGCTTTAGGCATAGCAATATAATCTTTAAATCTTTTAGGAATAGGACGATATTTAGCATGAACAAGGCCTACTGCTAAATAGCAATCACTAACTGATTCAAGTATTACTCTTAAAGCCAAAATATCATATATTTCATTCCATTTTTTACCATTTGCTAACTTATTGTAAATACTATGAACACTTTTAACTCGGCCTTTAATCTTAAACTTTAAACCTTGTTCAGTTAAAATATTTGTAATACTTTCAAGCATTTCTTCTAGCGAATCATTTAATTCTTTTTTAGTTTCACTAAGTTTTTCTAAAATATCATTATAAACATCAGGTTTAGTATAATAAAGGCACAAATCTTCTAATTCACTTTTAATTGAATTTATACCTAAACGATGCGCAATCGGAATTAAAACAGCTGATGTTTCATAAGCTTTTTGTTTTTGTTTTTTAGGGTTAATAGCATAATTAGTCCGCATATTATGAAGTCTATCTGCTAATTTAATAAACAAAACTCTAACATCAGTAGCTAATCCTACTAATACTTTTCGCAAATATATAGCACTTGATTCTGAATCATCAACTAACTCTAGCTTATTAATTTTAGTAATAGAATCAACAATTGTAGCTACAGCCGAACCAAATTTATCTTCAATTTCACTCAATGTTGTTTCTCCATTATTCATAACTTCATGTATTAAAGCGCCAATAATCGTCGTTGCATCTACATTTAAACTATTAACAATTTGAGCTACATGTAAAGGATGAGTAATAAATTCTTCTCCAGTAAGTCTTTTTAAACCTTTATGTTTATCTAACGCAAAATAATAAGCTTCCTTTATTTTTAACAATTCTTCTGTATCTTTAATATTATCTTTTATTTGTGCATAAACATCATCAAAAGTTATAGCTTCACTAACTTCATTCATTTAAATTTCTCCTTGCTTAATATTCCTCTTAATTTTTTTCATTTCGTTTTTTACATAATCATCTAATTCATTCAAATCAATATTAAAAATATCATTAACCATATCCCCTAAATCTAACGATCTAGTCTTATTCCACTTATAATCTTTTAAATAATTCCATATATCTTCTTCTTGAATATAACTCAAATTATTTTTATGAATTTCTCTAACTTTACTTTTTAAAGCCGGTAATATCCGTTCATATAATTCCGTAAGATTTTTAAACTTAATTTCATTAAACATCTAATCACCTACTAAATAAAATTTAATAACATATATTTAATTATAAACTAAATTCCAAAAATTTAAAAGGGGGACTTATGGCGCAAAACAAATTTTTAAAAGCTACTTTTATCTTAATGCTAGGTGGTTTTATCACTAAAATCTTAGGTTTTGCCATTCGTATTATATACACAAGAATGGTAGGAAGTGATGCTATTAATTTATATTCTCTTGTAATGCCTACTTATTCCCTTCTTCTTACAATTGCCACTTTATCTTTACCGGTAGTTATATCAAAACTAATTAGTGAGCAAAAAATTAAAAGCATTAAAATACTTACTAATGCCACTTTAATTACTCTTTTTCTTAATTTAATTGTAATAATCATAATATACTTTACTAAAGACTTTATTGCAACAACACTGCTAAATGATAATCGTTGTAGTATTTTATTAATGGCCATGGCCTTAACCTTCCCCTTTGTTTCCATTTCAAGCATATTAAAGGGTTATTTTTATGGCAAGCAAAAAATGATTCCTCACACTATTTCTAATATTATAGAGCAAATAGTTAGAATAACCTTAATATTTGCCATTATTCCCACTTTAATTAATAAAGGTGTAATATACTCAGTTATAGGTCTTATTTTAATAAGTATAGCATCTGAATTAGCATCTATTATGACTTTTTTAATTTTTGCTCCCAAAAAATTTAAAATTGCTAAACAAGATATAAAACCGGACTTAAAAACAACTAAAGAAATTTTAAATATTTCTCTTCCAACAGTTTCAAGTAGATTAATAGGTAATATAGGGTTCTTTTTTGAACCTATTATCCTTACAAATGTTTTATTATTTGCTGGATACAAAATGGACTTTATTTTAAACGAATATGGAGCTTATAATGCTTATACTATTAGCTTACTTGCAATGCCTTCTTTTTTTATTGCTGCCATATCATCATCTCTTTTACCCGAAATAGCTAATTTTTTTTATCGTAAAAACATTATAATGGTTAAAAGAAGAATTAAACAAGCTTTAATATTGTCTTTCATTGTTGGTAGTATTTCATCAGGCTTTATTTATATATTTAGAGATATTTTATTAAGTGTATTATATAACACCAATAACGGTAGCAATTATATAGAAATTTTAGCTCCATTTTTTGTCTTATTCTACTTAGAAGGCCCATTACAAAGTGTTTTGCAAGCCATTGGAAAAGCAAAAACTACCATGTTTATAACTATGGTAGCTGTTATTGTAAAATTAAGTACAATGGCATTATTATCATTATGTCACATCGGTTTATATTCCTTAGTTATAGCCGAAATAATAGATATTTTAATTATTGTTATTTTATGTATTAAAGCCATAAAAAAGGAATTATATCAAGAAACTACTGTATAAGGATCATCAGCAGTTCCGCTACCCGTAAATTTTACATCAGCCTTTAGATTTATTACAGGACGGACACCCAACGCGACGTTCACGTTGTTGCAGTCGAGTAAGCCATCCGAATACACACGAAACACGAAAGCAGAGCTATGAGACGTATCAAAGTAATACGGAGACATGGTCCAATAATTTTTGTTATTATACAAATAATTTGAATTATTATCTGCAAACCATGATAAACCTGCGAATGACGTTTCATCTATTGTTATCAGCCCTATTGGTATTTTCAATATATCACTACGATTACATCCTAAACTTGGATTTACACTACTTTGACTTTTTGCAATTCTATCATGAGCTGCATAATATATATAACTACTTGGTTGAGCACTCCATGAATACCCACTTGCCATGTTTCTATCACTACAAAATCCTATATTACTATCTATTTTTCCAGCATAACTTGCTAAATTACTTTCATACCATGTATCTAATTTCTTTAATATAACACTTGTTGTTCCTTTACCATGTTGGGTTGTACTATACGACAATCCTACATAGTAGCTTTTATCATCTTCAGTATTAAATTTTTGTGATGTATGGATTAATGTGCCATCACCCGTTGTTGCAGTACTCGTTCCATTATATATTAGTCTTGTACTTCCATCGCCATTCATTCGTACTATTCTCCAATAGAATCCTGCAAAGCTTACCCAATTATCCGTTGGATTACCCGCAAAATAATAACTTGTTTTATATGTCCAATCCGTCCCCGCACTATACACTGTTTTTGTTGAACTTGCGGTTACAGTTGTACTAAAATCAGTTCTTGTACTCTTATTATAACCCGCTAGTATCTCTTGCATTGTATAAGCT
>CASEOP010000079.1 GCA_949289505.1 uncultured Mycoplasmatota bacterium | reverse complement strand
TATAAATGGTATATTTTGAAATTTAGTACAATCAATTTATACCAAATTTTTCGTAATCTCGAAATTTAGTATAAATTGCTTAACATTATATCACATAACAATTTTGGAATATTTTTTCTAATAAAAAAGATATTTATAACTAGAAATTATAAATATCATGTGTTTTTAAAAAGAATCAATGTTCATTTTTACGTTTTTAATGTTATTAACATAAGCATAAGCTAAAATTACAGTACGAAGTGCTTTAGCATTTTTGCCTGATTTGCCTATTACTGCTCCCATGTCTTCATTAGACACTAAGACTTCTAAAATAGTTTCATCATCTTGAGTAAATGCACTTACTTTAACTAAATCTGGATTTTTAACAATATTTTTAATTAAATAACTTGCAAATTCTGTAATATCCATATTATTTACCTGTTTTTTTGCTTTCTGCATACTTTTTCATAATTCCTTCTTTAGAAAGAATAGAACGAACTGTATCAGTTGGAATAGCTCCATTATTTAACCATTTTAGAGCAAGGGCTTCATCTACTTTAATTTCAGCTGGTTTTTTAATTGGATTATATGTTCCAACTGTTTCAATAAATCTTCCATCTCTTGGACTTCTTGCATCGGCGGCAACTATACGATAAAATGGTTTTTGCTTAGAGCCCATTCTTTTAAGTCTTAATTTAACTGCCATTTAAACTCCTCCTTCGCAAAATAATTTTATCATATTAAAAATAAGGTGTCAACCATTTTTAGTTGACACTATTTAAGATAATCCTCATCTATTTCTTTTATAACTTCATCTACTTCTTCATCGGGCAAATCTTCTAAGACTTCATAATCATCTTCATCTTCTTCAACGCTTACTTTAATCATTGTATTGCCTACAATTTCTACTCCTAATTCTTTTTCGATAGATAAATTCACAGTACCGTTTTGCGTACTTACATCGGTTACAGTTGGTTGGGTTAAACTTCTTACAATAATTTCTGAGGCATCATTTAATATTGTTCCATCTTTTAATCTTATATTCATTTTATCTTGATAATTAAAGTGCTCAGTTGCAACAGCAGTTTTAGTATCATTATTGTACGAATACCATACGTTAACGTCAAAACCGCCATTTATTACTACTACCCCATTTTGGCCTCTGCCTTCAAATGTATGATTAATTACCCAGCATCCTAAAACTGTATCAGGTTTTTCACTAGGAGTTACTGAAAATTTTGAAGTACTTGTTTTTTTGGCTTTACCTATAACTGCTTTAGTAACAATTTCTTTAAAACTTGCCAATTTGATTCCTCCTCTATTTTAATGTATGCAGAATCAGTATAAAAGTGTACCAAAAATATTTGATTAATTACTAATTTTTGCTATAATGAAGGTGGTGATAAATAATGGATTGTATATTTTGTAAAATTGTTCAGGGAGATGTTCCTAGTAAAAAAATTTATGAAGATGAAAATCTTTTAGCTATTTTGGATGTTAATCCATGTGTTAATGGTCATGTTTTAATTATTCCTAAAAAACATTATACTGATTATTTAGAATTAGATAGCAATATTTCTTTTAAAATTTTTGAACTTGCTAAAAAATTAGGACTTGAAATTATGCAAAAGTTAAAGGCTGATTCACTTACATTATTAGTAAATTATGGGGAGGAACAAAAAGTTAAACATTTTCATCTTCATTTATTGCCTAATTATGGGAAAAATGAAGTTGCTAATATTAAACCGGTTGAGGAAATTTATAATATTTTAAAAACTAAGGAGTAAATCCTTAGTTTTTTAGTCTATAAAAAGTATATGCATCAAATACCTTATTCTAGCAGCTCGTATTATTCTATTTACTGCATTATTTAAAACAGTTAAGATATTACATCCACCATGAATAGATATTAACTCTTGTTTATTAAGCATTTATATCCTTTCTAACGAGTGAACAATAAGATTTTAACATACTTTTAAGAGTTTAGCTAGATGTAAAAGCAATTAAAAATAGAGATTGAATCCCTATTTCATAGCATTAATTTTATTGTTAGCCATATCCATGGTATTGTTTACTAGTTTGGTGGCTTTTGCTTTTGTTTTTTTATTATTTAGCGCATAAGCCATCATACCAGCACCTGCTGCCATGGCCATAATACTACCAACCATCATTTTTTTCATAATCACACCTCATTAATAGTATTAACTCCTATTTAAAAATTTATTCAACAACTTATTTTTTAACATTGTTTTTCTTTTAGAGGCATAATCATTGTTTACTGCCATCATAAAACTTTCTTTTTCTCCAATTATAACTAAGCTTTTTTTGGCACGAGATACACCTGTATATATGAGTTTATTATATAGCATTTTATAATAATTTTTTGTGATTGGCAATATTACATGAGGAAATTCACTTCCTTGACTTTTATGAATAGTTATGGCATAAGCATGTTTTATTTGAAGTAAATCTTCTTTAGTATATTCTACTTTTACTCCTTCAAAATCTATTATAATTAAATCTTTTCCTTTATTTGCTTTGGGTATAATTTTACGAATATAGCCAATATCTCCATTAAACACATTACTATCAGGATTATTTTGCAATTGTAAAACTTTGTCATTTTCACGATATATTATTTCCCCGAATTTAATTTCTTCTTTATTAGATGCACGAGGATTAAATAAGTCTTGCAATAATATATTTAAATTATCAATGCCATTTTCGCCTTTATACATTGGGGCTAGTATTTGAATATCTTCTTCATTTAATCCTTTTTCTTTACTCATAAGACATATTTTTCTTATCATTTCTTTTATGTATTTGCTATCAACACTTAAAAAGTTATAATCGTCTTTTTGAGATATAAAATCCTCTGATAAGTCTTTGTTTTTAATTTCTAAAGCTAAATATGGTATGTATGAATTTTCGCTTTGACGATAAATTTTTTCAAGGGGACAATATGTAAATAAATCACTTTCAATTAAATCATTTAATATTAAACCTGGTCCAACTGAAGGAAGTTGATGAACATCACCAACCATTATAAGCGTAACATTACTTTTTATTCCCTTTAATAGAGCATTAAAAAGAGGTATATCAATCATACTCATTTCATCAACTATTATAAGATTTTCTTGGGTTTTGTGATATTCGTTAATTCCAAAATTTCCAGTATCTTTGTTCCATTTTAAGAAACGATGTATAGTCATAGCAGGAAGGCCAGTAGATGTACTCATTTTTTTACTTGCTCGACCAGTTGGGGCAAGTAAAGCTATATTGGCAAGGGTTTCCATTGGGGAATAATTGTGCATTTTTATATATAATTTAACAATAGCATTTATAATAGTGGTTTTACCTGTTCCTGGTCCTCCGGAAATGATAGTTACTTTATTTTCTAAAGATTTTCTAATAGCATTTTTTTGGTCTTCGTTATATGTTACATTATTTTCTTCTTCTAATATTTTTATTTCTTTTGAAAAATCATAAAAAGGAGTAATATTATTGGCACTAAGATTAAATAAGTTATTTGTAATGTCAGCTTCTGCTTCATAGTATTCCGTTAGATAATATAAGTTATTTTCTATTATTATTTTGTTTTCACTTTCAAGGGTAAAAACTATATTATCAAAAGTAATATCATCAAGAATTAAATTAAATTCTTTTCTTAAGCCATCTTTAATTTCTTCTAATAAATAGTATGTATCGCCTGCATTATTACTTATACGTTTCATAGTTTCAATAAGACATGCTTTAAGTCGAATTTCATCTAAAATATCATGATTATTCTTGTATATTGCATCTATTTTGTCAAAATCCATTATTTCTGTTAATATGTAAAGATTAGAATCAATTATGTATTTAGTGGAAGCACTATATTTTTTGTATATTTTAGTGGCTTCAGTTATACTAAATCCCATTTCTTTTAGTTTAACTAGGGAATCATCAGCATCGGAATATTCTAATAAAGATTTCCTTATTGCTTGTTTTTTATTCTCACTTAATCCACTTATTACATTTAAAGCTTGTTCATCTTCTTTGATTTTATTTATAGCATCTAAGCCTAAAGTTTCTACTATTTTTAGAGCTGTTTTTTCACCACAGCCTTTGACAAGTGAACTAGATAAAAATTCTATTAGGGCATCTTTGCTACTGATTTTTTCTTTTTCGTATGAGGAAACTTGGTATTGAAAGCCAAATCTCTCATGTCTTATTGCACTACCATATAATATGAACACTTCTTCCTCATTTATATCTAAAAAAGTGCCTGTTATTGTAACTGTTTTCCCATTGTATTCTTCCATTTTTATATCATTAGTTTCTTTAATACGAAAAACAGCTACAACGTAGCCGTTATCTTGATTTTGATATATTATATTTCTTATTTTGCCTTTAATATAATTCATGTATACTACTCCTAGTTTTAGCGGTGAAAATTTATAGGATCTATTTCTTTATCAAAATGAATATTACCATCAAAATAATATGCTTTATCATGGACTTTAATAATTTTTCTTTCAGGGTCTAAAAAAACTCCTTCACTATAATCAGTTAACTTTATCCATTCATATTCATTACCAGCTAGATCACATTTAACATAATAATAAAAACCTCTGTCATCTAGATATGCTTTAGCCCCATTTCTTATTTCATATTCTCGTCCTTTATCATCAATATATATTTTATCATAGTCATCTTCAGGACTTGAAATTTCTTGAATTTTTTGGGCAACAAAGTCCCTTAATAATTTTAAACGTTGTCCATTTGTTTTGACTTTTTTAACCGTTGGCGCATCTATTTTTCCTCTCACAACTATATTTGCACTTCCTTCTTTTGTAGCTGTAAAGGGTATTATATTACCTTCATTTAGCACCGCTGGATTACCAAAATTGCTAATTTTACAAATCAATTTACTTTTACTTCCTAAATCTATTTGAGTTGTTTCTAATATAACTTTACTAGTTTGTCCAGGCTTTAAACTAGCTGCTATATTAACTAATCTTTCTTCTATGTTATTATTCATAATATCACCACTCTTATTATATATTAATTTATTTGTTTGGACAAGGTATTCTTTGAGCAAAAACATGAGAATTATCGACTTTGGTAATTAAACAGTGATACTCTTTATTTAATGGATATTTACCCTTTAAATAAATTTTTATGTAATTGGAGGTAAAACCTACTGTGTAATCTTTATAATATTCTTCCGCTATAATCGTTAATTCTTGATTTACAAACTTTTGATAATAACTATTTTCTAGCTTGTTAGATAAATTTAATAATGTTTTTACTCTTTCTTTTTTTACTTCATCATTTATTTGAGGCATGCTGGCTGATGGAGTACCTGACCTAATTGAATATGGAAAAACATGGAGCTTGCTAAAATTAATTTCTTTGATAAAATCTAGATATTCTAAAAAGCAAGCGTCAGTTTCAAAAGGATGGCCAACAATACAATCAGTTGTTATAGATATATTAGGTCTTATTTTTCTTATTTCTTTAATTTTTTCTTTAAAATAATTTTTATCATATTTTCTATTCATTTTTTTTAGTATTTCATCACTACCACTTTGCATAGGAATGTGCAAATGATTAGCTATTTTGGGTTCATTTTTTAATAACTCTAAAAATTTAGAGTTAAGTTCAGTTATTTCAATGCTAGAAATCCTTATTCTATCTAAACCATCTATTTGAGCCATCTCCCTAATTAAATCTGCTAAATCATGGTTATCGGAATTATAACTTCCGGTGTGAATACCGGTTAAAACTATTTCTTTGTGACCATTTTTTACTAATGTTTTAGCTTCTTCTATGGCTTCGTTAAAATTTTTAGAGCGAGGATTTCCCCTTACATAAGGTATTATACAATATGAGCAAAAGTTATGGCAACCATCTTGGATTTTTATGAATGCTCTAGTATGAGTCGTAAATTTCTTTACTGTCATATTTTCAAATGGTAAAATTCGACTATTGGTAAAATTAGTATATTGCTTTTTATCCTTTAAATATTTATTTATAAGCTCAACTATTTGGCTTTTATCTTTGTTACCTAATAATATATCTATTCCCATGTCTTGATATTCTTGTTGATGATTTTGACTACTACAACCTGCAACTACTAAAATGGCACCGGTTTTTTTGGCTTGATTTATAAGTTTACGTGATTTTCGATCAGCCATATTTGTCACACTGCAAGTATTAATTATTATGATATCAGGATTAACATCATCATAAAAATAGCCAGAAGTAAGCATACTTTCTAGCATAAATTCACTTTCATACGTATTTACTTTACATCCTAAAGTTATAATTTTAAATTTCATATTGTCCCCCATTATATTTTAATTTAGTTTTTGTTGTAATTGTTTTAAAGCTTCTAAAAAGGCTTCTTCTTTATCATAAGATATAATCGATACTTTTATTTCTGGTTTAACAATGATATCCTTATTTACTAGGTTGTCTAAATCAACCTTTTTTACGGTTAAGCCTTCATCATAACTTTCTTCTTCAGAATAGTTTAGGGCAAAATCATTTCGTTTTTTTAGTAATTCATCATAACTTATTATGGCCTTTTCCTCTTGCTCTTCTTCATATTTATTTAGATTTATAGTGCTTGGTTCAGCATTTTCTAATGCTTCAGTTATTTCCTTTAAATTTATAAGTTCAGAATTATCTTCTTTATTATTTTTATTATCTAGGTCTTTAAAAGTGTAAGTGATATTATTATCTTCAAAACGATTTTCCCTTATAAAATATATTAATATTATTATTAGCAACATAAGAGCTAATACTGCGAAAAAGAAAACTACATCAACAAATGAAAGCGTTTTAAGAAAGCTTATTGTATCATTAACAATTTGCATAATAATATCACCACACTTTTATTTTATCAAAAAATATTTATTAAATAAAGAGTCAATTTACTATTTACATTATATTTATATTTTGTTTACATCATTTTACGACGTAAGGGTTAGTAGAAGTGCCATCACCTGTAACAGTTGTAGTACGATTCAAACTAATAACTGGTCTAAAATTTCTATATAATGTACCGCTAATTTCATCGCTTATTTGCCCATTACTTGCGATTGTAAATGGATAGAAAGCATCATTATCCATTTTAGCTAAATTGCTTGTCCACCACATATTTTCTATTTCACTATTATATAAATAATAATTTTTATTTTCCTCTTTATATAAACCGCCAGCAAAAATAACTTCATCTACACTAATAATGCCAATTTTATTGGTAAATCTTTCTCCTAAACAATGTAAGGTAGGTATTTTGTTGGTAACAATTCTTGTATAAGCATTGTATGTATTGTCAGTTTTACCACTTTCACTACAAAACTTGGTGTTAGCAATAGAGGAATCATAATTTAGTAATGTATCATTGTAATAATTTGTTAGACTATTATACAAATTAGTGGCATTTAGAGTTTCATAGTTTTCCATATTATCATTATAGTTAACTAGTGGCTCGGCTAAATCATTTAATATTAATCTTACACTTCCATCACCGTTAATTCGTATTATGCGCCAAGTTAGGCCAGCAAAAGATACATAATTATTTTCTACGGCTCCCCTAAAATAATAGGTAGTACCATCATCATCACTCGATTCAATTAATCCTTCATCAACTGTACTTATTTCTTCTCCAACTGTAGTAGTCGCTTTTTTTAGTTCGTTATTATTTAAAATAGTCATATAAAAATATTCTTCAACGTTAATTTGTTTATCTACAGCTATCTTAAAAGTTGTATTTGTGTTGTTACTTACTTTTAGAATATAATCTTGAGTTTCCATGGATTTTATTAACACATTTTCAATTACGATATTAGAACCATCTACTAATTTTTTTTCTTCACTTGTTATATCTTTGTTAGTAGAAGTTAATATATAACTTACGTCTTTACTCATGCCACTAATTTCTGTAAGATAAATCTTAAAATAAACATCAGAATTGCCATTATTAGTTATAGAAAAGTGGTATTCACCATTATTTATAATTGTAGCTCCATCTAAATAATTTATAGATAATTCATCATTTACAACAACTAAAGTCTCTGGGCGAATTACTTTATCATAAAATAAATACCCTATACCAATTAGAGCAATAATAAATGTTAATATGGCAATAAAAAGCAAACTTCTTTTGTATACTATTCTCATTTTTTTCAACCCTTTATATAAAAATTATATAATTAAAAAACAAGAAAGTAAAGCCTTTCTTGCACTGTTGTTAAGATAATAATGGGTATTTTTAATTGCTATATATATTAATCATAGATATTTAAATAGTACTATAAATATTTATTAAATGTTTTAAACTCTTCACTATCTTCTAAATTTGTGCTAGCTAATTCCTTAATAAGCTTTTTTTGAGTCATAGATAATTTAGTAGGTATAATAACATTAAAAATTACATACATATTACCTCGACCAAAACTATTTATCTTTTTTATACCCTTACCTTTTAATTTTACTTTATCATTTGTTGATGTTCCTGGTTTAATCTCTAAAATAACATTGCCCGTTAAAGTAGGAATTTCTTTTTTAGTACCTAATATAGCTTCGGTAATTGTTAAGGGTACTGTTAAATAAATATCTTCATCTTCTCTTTCAAATAAAGGGTGTTTTTTTACTTTAAATTCTATATAAATATCACCATTAGGCCCACCATTTAAGCCGGCAGAGCCTTTGCCACTTATACGAAGTTGATAGCCATTATCTACTCCTTCAGGAATAGTTACTTCTATTTCTTTTCTTTTTTTGACATTACCCCTGCCATTACATTCACTGCAAATATTTTTATAAGTTTTGCCCGTTCCACCACAGGTATTACAAGTAGTTTGGGTTTGAAAAACACCAAATAAACTTCTTTGTTCACTAATTATTCTTCCTGTTCCACCACAGGTACTACAATTTTTTTCATCAAATCCCCCTACACCGTGGCAGTGGTCACATTTTTCATTTAAGTCTAGAGTAATTGTTTTTTTGCAGCCGTTAATAGCCTCGTTAAAATCTAGACTTACTTCTACTAAGCTATCTTCTCCCTTCTTTGGCCTTTTACCGCTTGCTTTTGAGCTACTTCTACTGCCAAAACCACCAAAACTGCCAAAGCCACCAAAACCACTTCCAAATATTTCACTAAAAATATCACCTAAATCAATATCCTCTGCACTAAAACCACTAAAGCCTGCATTACCATTATTAGTAAATGCTTGATGGCCAAACTGATCATATTGACGTCTCTTAGATGGATCGGATAATATAGCATAAGCTTCGCCTAACTCTTTAAATTTAGTTTCATCACCTGTTTGCTTATTATCAGGGTGATAGGTTTTAGCAAGTTTACGAAATGCTCTTTTAATTTCTTCGTCAGTTGCTGTTTTACTTACGCCTAATATTTCATAATAATCTTTTTTATTCATACATTTCACCTCTATTCTTCATACAATAAACTAAGTTCATTTACTAAATCATTAAAATATACAAATGCATCATTTAATACATCTTTATTTTCCATATTTACCCCAGCTATTTTTAAAGAATCTATAGGATTTTTAGTAGCGCCAAGCTTTAAAAATTCCAAATATTTTTCTTTAGCCATTTCTTTTTCGTTTAATATATCCATTGCAATTTTTATTGCTGCTGCATAAGCTGTAGCATATTGATATACATAAAAATTCATATAAAAGTGTGGAATTCTTTCCCATTCATATTTAACCAAATCATCAACTACTATATTTTTACCCATATAAATTTTATTTAAATCTAAATAAGTATTACATAAATAATCATGAGTTAAAACTTCCCCATTTTGTTGAGCTTCATAAATATTTTTTTCAAAATCTGCAAACATAGTTTGTCTATATATAGTAGCTTTAAAATCTTTTATTAAATCATCAATTAAATATTTTTTCTCATCAATATCGTTTGTTCTATTAATTAAATATTTACTAAGTAATATTTGATTTACTTGACTAGCTACTTCTGCTACAAATATGGAGTAACCATAATCTTGATAAGATTGATTTTTAATAGCATAGTAATAATGCATTGCATGTCCAAGTTCGTGAGCTAGTGTCGAAACATTTTCAAGCGTTCCATCAAAACTCAATAATACATAAGGATGAACATTATAACAAGCAGTACAATAAGCACCATTCCTTTTACCATCATTTGGGCAAAAATCAATCCACTGTTCATAAAAAGCCTTTTTTAAATCATCAATATAATTTTTGCCTAAAGGCAATAAACTTGCATATAGTAAATCTCTTGCTTCATGAGCAGTATATTTTTTAGTCATCTTATTAGTAGTAGCAGCATAAGTATCATATAAATGTAATTTACTAACCTTTAAAGCTTTCTTTTTTATTTTCCAAAATTTGGATAAAGGTGCAATACTATTTCTTACAATATTTATTAAATTATCATAAATAACCACAGGAATTTCATTTTTATATAAAGATGCTTCTCTAGCGCTTTTATATCCTCTTAATTGAGCAGATTTATTATTATTGTTCACTTCACTTGCGAGTAAACTTGCATAAGTATTTTTAAAATTACCATACGTTGTAAATAGTTTATTAAAAGCTTGTTTTCTTTCATTTCGAATGTTTGATTCAATAAATTTATGATAAGATTTTTCAGTTAATTCTTCGTATTTTCCATCTCTATTTTTAATAGTGCCAAATTTCATATCAGCATCTGTTAGATAAGAATAAACTTGTTCTGGAGTATTAAAAGTAGTTGATAAAGAAGAAAGAATTTTTTCTTCTTTATCACTTAGTATATAAGGCTTAATTCTAAATATTTCTTTTAAACTTCTTGCAAATTCGTTTAATTTAGAATTTTTTTCGATATATTTTAAAATCAAATCATAATCACTCTTTAACAATTCAGGTACGATAAAGGATGTAGCAACGCAATATTTTTCATATAACTGTAAAGCTTTTCCATACATACTTTGATATTTTATATCAGTAGTATCACTATCATTATTAATATGAGCATAAATATAAACTTGCTCTAGTTTTCTACTAAAATTTGTATCAAATTTTAATATTTCATAAAGTTTAAATTCGTCATCTAATATATGTCCTTCATAATTCTTAAAATCATTTAAATGTTCTTCTAAATATTTAAAATCGCGATTATAGTCATCTTCAGTTTGATACAAATCTTTAACATTCCACTTTAAATCATCACTAAATGAACTTCTTAATTTTGTCATATTTTCCCTTTCTTTAAAGAAAGTTCTAGTTTCCTAGAACTTATTTTTCTTCATAATTTGCTTCTTCAACATCATCTTTTTTATCTTTCGATTTATCTTCTTCGGTAGGAGCTTCAGTTTCTTTATTTTTAGCAGCTTCTTCATAAACTTTAGTAGCAAGCTTCATAGCTATTTCATTTAAGCTTTCAGTTTTTTTCTTAATATCATCAACATCATTAGCTTCTATAGCTTTCTTTAATTCTTCCATTTTTTCTTCGGCATCTTTTTTATCTTTTTCATCAACTTTATCGCCTAAATCTTTAATTGCCTTTTCTGTTGCAAAAATCATTGATTCAGCTTCATTTTTAACATCTGCCTCAGCTTTACGTTTTTCATCTGCTTCTTTATTAGCTTCAGCTTCTTTTACCATCTTATCAATCTCATCATCTGATAAATTTGTTGAAGAAGTAATAGTAATAGATTGTTCTTTATTAGTTCCTAAATCTTTAGCCGTAACATTTACTATACCATTAGCATCAATATCAAATTTAACTTCAATTTGGGGAATTCCTCTTGGAGCAGGTGGAATATTAGTAAGTTGGAAGTTACCTAAAGTTTTATTATCTGCAGCCATTGGCCTTTCACCTTGTAAAACATGAATGTCAACAGCTGGTTGATTATCAGCAGCAGTAGAAAATACTTGTGATTTACTTGTTGGGATAGTTGTATTTCTAGGAATTAAAACTGTCATAACTCCACCTAAAGTTTCAAGTCCAAGTGAAAGCGGAGTAACATCAAGTAATACAATATCTTCAACTTCACCAGTTAAAACACCACCTTGAATAGCCGCACCCATGGCAACT
>CASEOP010000078.1 GCA_949289505.1 uncultured Mycoplasmatota bacterium | reverse complement strand
GGCCACCTCGTTCGACTTGCATGTCTTAGGCATGCCGCCAGCGTTCATCCTGAGCCAGGATCAAACTCTCAATAAAAAAGATTTATTTAAATCTATTTTTTTAAAGTTTAATCTAAGCTACTCAAAATTGACTTTTTAACTTAGTTTTCAAAGATCATTTCTTGCGTTGCCTTTTTTGCATCGCGTAGATATAATATAACATCTTTGCCTTGCTTTGTCAACAACTTTTTTTATTTTTTTTGCACTTTTTTGTTAGCTTTTAAATGCTTTTTTGCAAGTGCATAAGTACTATAACAAACTACTTAAAATATGTCAACATTTTTTTTAATTATTTTTAATTTTTTCGACTATTATTTTTTTTACACATTTTTTTTATTTTTTATAATTTCCTAGTTTAATTTAATTATTTAAATTAATGGAATAATTATTTTATTACTTCTCTAATATTATATGTAAATATATGCAAATTCTTTAATTTTTTAATTTATTTTGCTAATACTTTTGTAAATTTGATAATATTTGTTTATTTCTTCCTTAGCAAATGGCCCTTCATTTTTTCTTTTCATATCTATTAAAAATGTTAATTCTTTTTTTATAATCATTTGAATATCATTTGAATAATGCATTATTTTGCGGTGATAATTATATTCATTATAATCCAAAATTTTAAAACTTCCATTAGGAAATACGCGTAAATCCAAATCATAATCTATGTATTTAATAATGTTGTCATCAATAATATATGGAGTTGCCATATTGCAATAGTAAAATAAACCAAAACGTTTTAATTGGCCAATTATATTAAACCAATGTTTTTTGTAAAAAAATAGTATAGCTGGTTCTTTAGCATAGTAGCTTCTACCATCAGCTTCTGTTAATTTTGCTTTATTGTTTGCAACAACTATTTTTTCACTATCTATGCCTAAAATAATTGCTTCATCGCATAATTGATGGAGTTTACCATCATGTTTATAGCAATGAATTGCCAATTTATCTCCCACTTTTAAATTGTTTTTATTTTCTATCATTAATATTACCAGCTTTCTTGTTGGTTATATTATAGCAAATAAAGAAAAAAATAACAAATTTTAGTTTGCTATTTCTTTTAAAACTTGAATACTTTTATTTAATTGGTCATCATTAATGACTGTATTACCTTCTGAATCAGTTATTTCACTATTTTCTACATAATAATCGGGATTTAAACCTTTTTGATCAATGCAATTTCCGCTTGGCGTAAGCCAGTAGGCAGAAGTATATTTAACCATTGATCCATCTTCTAATTTCATTGTTTGTTGCACTTTGCCTTTACCAAAAGAAGTTTCTCCCACTAATTTTGCCCCATAGCTTTCTTTTAATGCAGCAGCTAAAATTTCAGAAGCAGAAGCAGTATTTTCGTTAATTAAAACAACTATCTTGTAATCTTTATGTTCATTTGTATTATCACTATAATACGTTATTTCATTTTGGTACTCTAAACCATAAATTTTTTGCCCACTTTTTAAGAAAATATTTGCAACATCAACTGCGGCCGTTAAGTAACCACCAGTATTATCTCTTAAATCAATAATTAATGATTGCATACCTAAACTATCTAATTCCTTTAAAGCACTTTCAACTTGTTCTTTTAGAGTATTAGAGAATATTTGCATAGATAAGTAACCTATATTTGTATTTTCTATCATATAATAATCAATATTAGGAGCTATTAAAGTGTCATTTTTTAAAGAGACACTATAAGTTTCTTCACCTCTTTTTAATTTAAGAGTAAAATTATTTTTACTACTTTTTATTAACTCAACAATTTCTGTTGCACTCATATTTATAACATCTATATCATTATAGCCAATTATTATATCGCCTTCTTTTATTCCTGCTTTTTGGGCTGGTGTGTTATCATATACTTTTACAATGCTCTTATCTATATTATTTATTGAGACGCCAATTCCTTCATATTCTCCTGATAAAGAATCAAATAGTTCTGCTGTTTTATCATCATCTAAATATGTAGTATAGTCATCACCTAAATAATCCATCATACCTGCTATAGCTTCATCTAGCAATTTACTTTTGTCAATATCTTCATAATAATTAGATAAAATGTTAGCATAAACACTTAAAAATTCATTTAATTTCTCATCTTTAGATAAATCCCCATAGGTTGTATCATATGATAATTTATTATTATTATAAACGATAACCCCCGATGTTATAGCTGATATTATACTAGTTACTATAACTATACTTATAACCCAAGTCAAATTAAATCCTTTATAATTATTATTTTGCTTATTCAACTTATTCACCTTCTACTATAAAATAATATCATATTTTAAAAAAAAGATAAAGAAAAAGATACTAGCTTTCAGTATCTTCTTTGCTATCATATTTTAACTCTATTGATATTTCCTCTTCATTAGTTAAAATTCTGTCTACTTTACCATTTTTTATTTTAATTAATGTTAAGTCTCCAACTTTAAAATCAGAAATATTTATAAATTCTTTACTTGCATTTTCACTATCATAAAATTTTTTATTAAGTTCTTTGTTTAAATCAGCAAAGTATACTTTTAATGCGTCTTCATTGCGCTCATAATTTGTTAAAAGCCCACTATAATACACAGATCTTAAATTTTCAGTATTATATATCATTACATAATATTCATTTTCAGGTTTATTTAATAATGAACCTATATTTGTTACATTATAATTTATACTGCCTTCATTAATTTCGCTTTCATTAGTGCTATTATTTAATAAATCTTTAGTAACAAATAAGCGAGTAAATAAATAAATACCTATAATTAATATAATTACTACAATTAAAATACGTATAAAGCGAATTATTTCGATTTGTTCTTCACTGCGATACTTTTCTAATTTCACTTTTTTATTTTTCCCTTTTTTTGTCATTTTTACCACCCGATTAAATTATATCAACAATTTTATAATAAAGCAAGATTTTAGATTATTGCAAATTTAGTAAAACCTTAGTTTCTTAGCTTTTAGCACATCTCTTCGGTTAGTAAAATTTTACTTATTTTAATATTTTTTGGTGTTTTTATATATTTATATTTGGGAAATAAACTTACTTTTAAGTATTTGCAACAGTTACTTGAAATTTTAATTATTTATTATAAAAAAGAAGCTTATTTGCTTCCTGATACAACTTTGGTATTACCTAAAGATTCGGCAATTGTTACCATTTCTTCATTTGATAAATCATTACTTGTTAGATAATATGAAACATTATTACTTGTCCAATATAGTGAATTAGCACTTTTAGCTGCGATGGTGTCACTAAGCATTACTGGGTCACCATAAACAGGGATTATTTCAAACTCTTTTGCTACATTTGCGGCCTCTTCAATTAACACAAAATTTTTATCGCCAGCAAAGGTTAAAATCATTCTATTACCTTCATCAGTGCTAACTTCTTCGCTGTTTGATAAATATGTTTCACTAGGTATATATAATGGATAAATTACATCGTCTAATATATTGCTTGACTTCGTATCGCAATCTTCGCTTTCGCAATTTTCATTTTCAGTGCTACTATTTTGCTCATTGTTACTATTGTTTTGATTACTTGCATTGTTTTCTTCGGCATTCATATCAATTAAATCTTCTAATAAAAAATCTTCCTCTTTTAAATTAGTTTTTAAGTCAATTGCTGAAAATACTACCTTTATATTAACTATGTCTTCATTATTATATACTTCAACTTTTTCTAAGTTCATTTTTTTATCAAAATATATTTTTTGGTAGGTTAATTCAGAATTATTAGGGTAATTAACACTAGTTTTTATAATGTAATTTTTATCTAATTCTTCTAAAGTCATATTATCATCATTTTTTATGTCATTTAAAAGCGATGATAATATATATGATTGACTACTGTTTTTGGGCCACTCACTTTGAAATTTAAAACTTTTATTTAAGGTTGGTGTTACAACATAAACACCATCGCTATTTTTCAAAATAATTTGTTCATGATTATTAGTTTGATTAATTAGTGTAACTTTGTAAAAGTCTTCCTTTAAATAACTTGCTTCTAAACTATAAGTGTAAGTTTCTTCATTACTTAGTATTTCCATATTTCCTTTAATAGTATATGATTTAGCATTGTTTACACTTTTTTCAAATTTTGCAACTATATCTTCTTCACTATTTTTGCCACAGCCTGTAAGAAATAAAATTAAACTTAGTAAAAATATACCAGTTTTTTTCATATAACACACCCTTTTCTAATTTAAATATATTGTTTATTTGACAAATTATGAATTAAAATTATATATTATTATTTAGTTAATTTTTTACTTTTTTGCATAATTTTATTTTTTTTTATCATAATATTAACAAAGGGTGTGATTATATGGAAACATTACAAAAAATAGCATTAATTTTTACAATTATCGGAGCTTTAAATTGGGGCTTAATTGGATTTTTTGATTTTAATTTAGTTACTAGTTTATTTCAGGACTCTAGTGTAATTACAAGAATTATCTATGGAATTGTAGGTATATGTGGAATTATCAACATTTTCTTGCTTTTTTCCCATATTGAACGAGATCCTAAATAATTTTAAAGATTTAATTTCTTTAGTAAGTTTTTGGAATGGGCAGCTTTTAGGTAGCCCATATAGCTTGCTTTAACACTATCATAATTTGATGCGTTTATTTTCTTTAATTTACGCATCTTTTTTTTGATTCTTCTCTTAGTTTTTGTATTTATTTTTATAATTAACTTTTTTCCTTTTAAAAAATAGTAATATCCTAAAAAACCAAAACCATGCTTTAAATCATATATATTTGTTTTATTATTAAGCTCTAATTTAAATTCTTTTAGTTTTTCTTCAATTTTTTTTCTTATTTCTTTTAATCTTTCTTTATCATAATCAAAAATTATAAAATCATCCATATATCTTACATAATATTTACAATAAAGTTTTTCTTTAATATAGTGATCTAAATCATTCAAAAAAAATATTGCGAGCAATTGACTTGTCATATTCCCGATTGGTAGGCCTTTGCCAGGGCTGTACATAGGTATACTTTTTAGTTCTGCTATTTTATATGCTTTATCTAAGATATTTAGTTTTTCTATTCTTTGTATTTCCTTATTTATTACTTTTTTTATAGCATCATTTACATAATTATAATCTGTAGATTTAATAATATTTTCAATCAACTTGTAAATTTGTTCATCTTTTACAAAGCGACTTATTTTTTTTAAAATTATTTCATGATCGATGCTATAAAAATATTTGCGTATATCACATTTTAAAACATAAACTTTATCATGATTTAATTTTAATTTGTTGATATATTTTTTTACGTATCTAATTCCTTCTTTTGTTCCCTTACCCTTTCTTGTTGCCACATTTTGAGGAATTAAATGGGGAGTTATACCAGGGTCTAAAACATAATGACTTACTAGATGATTAACAATTTTATCACTCATAATTTCACTCATTATTATTCGATATTTTGGTTCATGAACTAAAAAAACATTGTAGTTACTGTGGGTATATTTTTGATATTTTAAAACATTTAATATACTTATAATATTACTCGAATAAAATAGTTCAAATTTGTGAAGTTTTCCCTTATTTTTAGTGTTAGCTCGAATAATTTTATACATATTTATTATTTTTTCAATATCAATTAAATCTTCATACTTAACATTTTGTTTCATTTCGCACCAAACCATATGTAATTTTTCTTATTTCGACAATAAAGAGAGAAATTGATTCAAAGCGTTTCTTGCTTATAACTCTTTTTTCAAATGATGTCGCGATGTAAAAATCTAACATTGATAATTTTATAATAATGTCTTTTAAAAATTTTACTTTTATTCTTTCTACATCATTTATACTATAAGAAAATATAAGTTCTATAAGTTCATACATGTTTTTTTCAATGTTTTGTTTTAAAACAACTTCAGATTTGGGATAATTTATTAGTTGTTTATTAATGTAGGCAATAGTTTTTTTAGTGTTATTTAAAAGGGCAAAATTAGAGTTCATCAACGAAATCCTTAATTAAATAGTAATTTGCTTCTTCTTTTTTGACTTTTATTTCTATTGCGTTCATTAAATTATTTAGCATATTGGTAATCAAAATTTGACTTTTAGCCATTTTTAAAATTTCCTCATAAGCGTTATTATTTTTTGATTCTAACACATATGCAAAATCATCAATTACTTCAATTAAATTAATATTATTACGATTTAATATACTTTTTACTTTAGCTTTGGCGTTTAGTGGAAACCCAATTTTATTTTCCCTTATTTGATAACCAAATAGATAATTAAAAATATAAGTATCTTCAAGAAAAGTATAATAAAAGTTTCCTGATTTTATTATTACAATATGATTTTTATAAATGTTTTTAAATTTCAAATATTTATCAATCGTTTTCATAATATTCCCTTTCTACTAATTGTAGTTAAGACTATTACTGCTCATCATAACTAAGATAAATATGTTATATAAATTTATGTTTTCTTTATCATATATTCATACAATATAAATATATATTAGATATTATTCTTTGTCAACTAAAATGTTTGCTATTAATAAACTATTTTTTGATAACATAATAAATTATTAATATTATTTAGTTTTTGTAAAAAAGAATAGGACGGCCTATTCTTTAGTCTTTTTTATAAATAATTGAGCATCTTCTAAAGTTTTTGCAGTTGCTAAAAATAATTTGGTATGACAAAATTTGGCTGTTTTGATACCACTTACTTTTTGTAATTCTTCGTCTCTTAAACCTGCCCATTCTTTTTTAAAAGAAATTTTAGGTTCAAAACCCTTATATTTTGTTGATACTGTGTGAGCTGCATAACCACCTCTATTTGATGGATATATTACAAATTCAACATCTAGATTCAATTTAAATAGTGCATATTCATATGGGATAAATTCATCTAAAATTAATATTTTGTCTTTAATTTTCCTACTTTCAATTTTTATGGTTTCTATAGCTTTAGATTTTATAATTGCATCATTTAATATTCGATCAAATATTTCATTAGCAAAATTTACAGCTTTTATAAAACAAGTATTTTCTTCTTCATTTTTATTTTTAGGTCGGAATTGTTCAATTAAACTTGCTAAACTATAAATATTAAATGGGGAATCTATTGTATATTCTCCATTATCAAAGGCATCAATTTGAATTACAAGTAGTTCATCAATGATAGAAAATACTTCCTCTTGGTTTTCAACCTTTATTTGTTCTAAATATTTTTTTCCATATTTTTGCCATAAAAGGCCAAAACTACAATAATGAATACCATTATTTCTTTTTTTATCATATAAAGCGCCATGATGATCAAATTCACCTAGACCTATGTCATATGCTATTTTAGTTTTATCATCTTTGTAATCTTTAAGGCGAATTAGTTTTATGTTACCAAATATGCGTTCCATTAAAGCGGTTGAAAATACATCATCAGCATGGAAATTACCTGCATGAGTCACAAAATCTGCTTCTTTTAAATTATTAGTTAGTGTTATCATTTTTAAAACCTTCTTCTACAATATTTTAATCGCATTTTATATTAGCACTTATAAAATATTATATATTACTTTAGCTATAAGCACAAGAAAAAAAGCCTTTGTAAGACTATCTCCTTTTGTATACTAAAATTTGTTCTGGTAATAGGTATATGGTGCTATTATATTGCATTAAATTTTCTGGTGTTGTTTGAAAGACTTTAGCTACTTCATTTAAAGTGTCACCTTCAGATGTTATATAATAACTATATCCACTTTTTGGTATTAATAATTCTTGGTTTGGGTAGATGTATTCATTGTCTTTAATACCATTTACGGCTGCTAATAATTTTGGATTTATATTATATTTTTTGGCTATTTCGTAAAGATTATCTCCTTTTTCAATAGTATAGTATGTAAAATATGTATTACTTTCTTTCAAAATAATCCTCCTCATCTAATTATAGGATATGTTAAAAGATTATTTTGGTTAATTGATATAAATCATGTTTTCAAAGTTGAAATTCCATTCAAAATAACTTAATAATTTTGTACTGCCTTTTAATGGTTCAAAAACATAAAGAGTATCTTTTTTTAAATAAAAGACTTTATTATTCTTTATCCTTATAATACTTGTTACATCTTTATCTATAGCAGTGCTTATTTCTTCATTTTTATAAGTTAGTAACAAAGTTTTGTCTTTTAAACTATAAATATAATTTGTTTTATAGGTAAATTTTTCCTCATTTTTAAGCAAAGTTTTTATGCTTATTTCTTCCCATTTATTTTCTTTTAAAATTTTTGCTTTTGTTTTTGATATATTACCGTTTTTAGTATTTAATTCATACATTAATTCTTCTTTACCGTCAACAATATATAATTTATTTTCATCATATCCAGGAAAATAGCTATCAAAATATATTTCATAATCTAATTCGATTTCTTTTTTACTTCCATCTTTAAATGATAGACGATATATTTTATCAAATTTATACTCATCATCATAATTGGCTATAATCAAATAATCTTTAGTATAAGAAACTAAGTTTATGTTATATTTTTCATTATTAAACAATTTTATTTCTTTTTCGTTTTCGCTGTTTATATAGTAAAAACCGTTGTAATTCCAAAGTAAATAAGTATAATCGCGATTATAAATATTTATTTCTTTATAGGTATCATTTAAATTTGTTTCCTCTTTTAAATAATTTGATGGAAGTTGTTCTTTTAAGGCACTAGAAACATTCTTGTAATAAATTATTTTGTCATTTTCATAACATAAAGGTATAAATTCTATTTTTTTTCCATCAGGTATTAAACAAAAATCTTCATCATTTTTAATTATTTTTATTTCCTTTACAAATTCCCTATAAGTTTTATAACTGGTTTCATATAAATAGTCTATAGCTGTATTTTTATAATTAAATGTAAAATAATAATATTTATCCTCTTTATTATAAGTTTCTTTTACCAATATATCATCTACTTTATATTCTTTAGTGTAATTGGTTGAATTTAAAAAAAATATTATAAAGATAATAAATAAACCAATAATTGTTAATTGAAATATTTTTAGTCTTTTCATAGCGCTCTAGTTATTTATTACTATTTTGGGCGTATTTCTTTTTTTCTTCCATCATGAATTCGGAAATTTGCGTTTCTATTTCTCTTAACGAGTCTTTAGCTAAATTAGTTATTACAACCTCTTCTTTTACTGTATCTATAGTTACTTTGCCCCATATTAGTCCAGAATAAACTTGCATATCATTATATAAATCTGGGGTAATACTATTTAAAAAATATCCCCATACTATTCGTTTTTGACCTATTAAAATTCTTTTGTTAGTTATAGCTATTACTGCTGTTGATGTTACATCGTACCATTTATCATTTTTTTGACCAGCAAAAGCATAACTTATGGTTTCTCCTGGATTTAAATGTTGCTCGATAACGGCACTATGCTTTTTTAATCTCCACCAAGTTATGCCACCTGGAAACTTCTTTTTATATAAAAGAACATGATCATATACTTGTCCCATTTTTATCACCACATAAATATTTTATAATAAAAATAAGAAATTGACAAGAAATATAGCGTATATATTCATTTAATTTATTGAATTATTTTAGCGCCTCTATTTCTTTTTTACTTAAACCTGTTGCTTTTTCTATATCATTTATTGAAAAATTCATTTTTATTAAATTCTT
>CASEOP010000077.1 GCA_949289505.1 uncultured Mycoplasmatota bacterium | reverse complement strand
TTTTTTATTATTCATACTTATCTATTCTCCTATATTAATAAGTATACCATATAATGACAATTTACCTACAAAAATTTTTTACACCCAATGTCGCAAATTGTCTATAAAAACAAATGTTCGAAAAAATATTGACAAAACTATTTTTATATATTAAAATGATACTGTACTTAAGAAAGGAATACACTATGAAACAAATCAAAGATGAAAAGAATAAAGATAAGGCTCTTGAACAAGTTTTAGCAGATATAGAAAAACAGTTTGGAGCAGGGGCAATTATGAAATTAGGTAGTGATGAACACACAAAAATAGATGTTACTAGCAGTGGTTCATTAGCTTTAGATATAGCTTTAGGAGTAGGTGGCTTTCCAAAAGGAAGAATAATTGAAATTTACGGCCCTGAATCATCTGGTAAAACTACTATTGCTTTGCAAGCTGTAGCCGAAGTTCAAAAATTAGGAGGTAGAGCAGCTTTTATTGATGCCGAACATGCTTTAGATCCAGTTTATGCTAAAGCTTTAGGCGTAGACATAAATGAACTTTTACTTTCTCAACCCGATACAGGTGAGCAAGCTTTAGAAATATGTGAAGCACTAGTAAGAAGTGAAGCCGTTAATATTGTTGTAATTGATTCAGTAGCAGCACTAGTTCCTCAAGCAGAAATTGATGGCGAAATGGGAGATTCTCATGTTGGACTTCAAGCAAGACTTATGTCCCAAGCTTTAAGAAAACTATCTGGCACCATTAATAAAACCAAAACTACTGCTATATTTATTAATCAATTAAGGGAAAAAGTAGGAGTTATGTTTGGTAATCCTGAAACAACGCCAGGGGGAAGAGCATTAAAATTTTATGCAACAATCCGTCTTGATATAAGGAGAGCTGAACAAATTAAACAAGGAGAACAAATTATTGGAAATAAAACAAATATAAAAGTAGTAAAAAACAAAGTTGCACCACCATTTAAAACGGCTTGTGTAGATATTATGTATGGCGAAGGAATTAGTCGCGTTGGTGAAATCATTGATATAGCATCTAGTTTAGACATTATAGATAAAAGTGGAGCTTGGTATTCATACAATGGTGAAAAAATTGGTCAAGGAAAAGAAAATGTTAAATTATATTTAAAAGAACATAGAGATTTATGTAACGAATTAGAAGAAAAAATAAGACAACACTATGGATTTTGTGAAAACAAAAAAAATAGTTCTAAAGAAAATGAACAATGATATGTTCATTTTTTTCTTGCCTAATATACAAATAAAGATTATAATTAAAATATAGATATTAAAATCTATAAAATAGTTAGGAGATTTAAAATGGAATTTAATGTAATGTCCATTTTAACTTTTGTAATTGGATTTTTTGGTGGCTTTTTGTTAATTTTTATAATTTATATTATAAGGAATAACCAAAATGAGAATAAAGCTAATAAATTAATAGAGGATGCTAAAAGAGAAGCTGATAAACATAAAAGAGATTCTTTAATGGAACTTAAGGAAGAATCATATCGCTTAAAGCAAGAAGTAGACAAAGAAATTAAAGAAAAAAAAGCGGAAATGAAAGAAACTGAAAGTAGATTAATGCAAAGAGAAGCCTCTTTAGATAAAAGGGAAGAAATGCTTCAAAAACGAGACATTAATTTAGAAGAAAAAGAAAATAATTTATTAGCTAAACAAAAAGAAATACAAGAAAAAGAGTTTAAAATGGATGAACTTTTAAAACAAGAATTAGCTGAATTAGAAAAAATAGCTAAGTTTTCAAAAGAAAAAGCTCATGATTTAATTATGAAACGCGTTGAAGATGATATGGCCAAAGAAATAGTGGAATATATTAAAGAGCAAGAGCAAAATGCTAAATTAGAAGCCCATGAAAAAGCTAAGCAAATAATTGTTTCTAGTATGGAACGTTATGCAGAAGATGTAGCTAATGAGCAAACTGTAAGTACAATAGATTTGCCAAACGACGAAATGAAAGGGCGACTAATAGGACGTGAGGGTAGAAATATTAGAACAATTGAAGCTGTAACAGGTGTAGATTTAATAATTGATGACACTCCTGAGACAATAGTTATTTCATCATTTGACCCTTTAAGAAGAGAAATTGCTAAAATTACAATTGAAACTTTAATTAAAGATGGAAGAATTCATCCATCTAGAATCGAAGAAGTTTATGATAAGGTTTCTAAAGATATTAATACTAAAATTACAGAAATGGGAAATCAAGCTATATATGACTTAGGATTATCAAAAATGGATCCAGACCTAATTAATTTAATAGGTAAGCTAAAATATCGAACTAGTTATGGTCAAAATGCTTTACAACATTCTATCGAAGTGGCTAATTTAACAGGACTTATGGCCTCTGAACTCGGTGAAAATGTGAGTTTAGCTAAAAGAGCTGGTTTACTTCATGACATTGGTAAATCAATCGATTTTGAAATTGAAGGAAGCCACGTCGAAATAGGTGCTAATTTGGCTAGAAAATATCATGAAGACGCAACAATTATAAATGCAATTGAATCTCATCATGGGGATAAAGATGCAAACAACATTATTTCTGTTCTAGTAGAAATAGCAGATACTTTATCAGCTGCACGTCCAGGCGCAAGAAATGACACAATGGAAAACTATATGAAACGCTTAAGTCAACTAGAAGAAATAGGAAATTCTTTTGCGGGTGTTGAAAAAACTTTTGCAGTCCAAGCAGGACGGGAAATTAGAGTTATGGTAAAACCTGACGAAGTTGATGAAGCAAAAAGCTATAAAATAGCAAGAGATATTAAAGATAGAATTGAAGCCGAAATGCAATATCCTGGAACAATTAAAATAAATGTAATTAGAGAGACTAGAGCTATCGAAGAAGCTAAATAGTCTTTTTTTTGCCTAAAAATCCTCAAAAATTAAGCAAAAAAAATCAAGTTTATGCTTGATTTACTTCCATAATAACTGGTAAAATTATAGGCCTTCTACCAGTCAAGTTATTTATAAATGGATATAATTCTAGAATAACTTGATTTTTTAAATCCGTATAATTATAAGTAGAATTAACTAGAAAATTATTAACAATTTCACTAATCTTTTTTTCAATTTTATTAATTAATTCAGGATTTTCATTTACCATAATAAACCCTCTAGTAGTAACGTTAGGTTTAATAAGTAATTTCCTAGTTAAAGTATTGATATTTAAAATTGTTACTAAAATACCATCACTACTCATTAATTTACGATCTTTAATAATTTGACTTCCTACATCGCCAATTCTTGAACCATCAACATAGACATCTCCGCTTTTAACGGTATCTCCTCGGGTTACTATTCCATGATTTAAATTAATAACGTCTCCATTTTTACAAATAAAAGTATTTTCTTTTGGAATATCACAAGCTTCAGCTATTTCGGTATGTCTTTTTAACATTCTATATTCACCATGCATTGGCATAAAATATTTAGGTTTAATAATTCTAAGCATCCATTTTAATTCATCTTCCTTAGCATGCCCTGAAGTATGAACATCATTAAAAGTTTTATTAGTATAAACTTTAACTCCCTTTAAATAAAGTTTGTTAATAACTTTATTTATACTTGCAGCATTTCCAGGAATAGGTGAAGAAGAAAATACAACTAAATCATCAGGCATCAAAGTAATTTGTTTATGAATACCATTAGCAATTCTTGATAAAGCTGCTAAAGGTTCACCCTGTGTTCCCGTACATAAAATACAAATTTCCGTCTTTTTTAAGTTTTTAGCTTCATTATTATCAATAAATATAGTTTTATCTTCAATTAAACCATTATTCATAGCCAGTTCAATGCTAGTTTCCATTGATCTACCAAAAACAATAATTTTTCGATTATTTTTTCTACAAGTTTCAACTATATGCTTAATACGATAAATATTAGAGGCAAAAGTAGCAATAATAACGCGTCCATAATGTCTCGAAACAATATCATTTAAAGCTTCATCAACACTAGATTCACTTTTAGATGATCCTTCAGATAAAGCATTAGTTGAATCACTTAATAAAAGGGTAACTCCTTTTTTACCAAGTTCAGCCATTTTATGAATATTAGCCATAGGTCCAACTGGTGTTAAATCAAATTTAAAGTCTCCAGTTTCGAATATCAACCCATTTGGTGTATGAATAGCAAGTGCAAAAGATTCAGGAATAGAATGAGTAGTACCAACAAACTCTACAGTGAAATATTTTGTTTTAACAATACTTTCTTCAGTTACTATTTCTATATTTTCATATTTTATATTACGATCAATTAACTTTTTATTAATTAAATCAACTGAAATTTTCGAAGCATATATTTTAGGTATATGCACACTATTTAATAAAAAAGATATACCTCCAATATGATCTTCATGGCCATGAGTTATGAATAATCCTTTAATTTTATCTTCATTTTGCTTTAAATAAGTAATATCTTGAATGACATAATCAATTCCAAGTAAATCATCTTCGGGAAACATAACTCCTGCATCAATAATTATTATTTCTTCGTTGTGACTTACAACGTACATATTTTTTCCTACTTCGCCTAATCCACCCAACGCAAAAATAGACGTAGTATTACTATAGTTTTTCATTAAATCTTCCTTTCATAAATAAATAGTAAAAGTTCTTGACTAGGTATAATTATACTATTTTTTTGTCTTCTTGTCTACTATAAGTTTGATATAGGGTGTAAAAAATTTTTGTAGGTAAATTGTCATTATATGGTATACTTATTAATATAGGAGAATAGATAAGTATGAATAATAAAAA
>CASEOP010000076.1 GCA_949289505.1 uncultured Mycoplasmatota bacterium | reverse complement strand
TTATTTTTCAAACTTATAAATTGGATTAAACCAAAAAAGACATCAACCATCATTATTGTATGTTACAATATGAAGATTAATGTCTACCCAAACAAGTAGGCATTTAGACCTAATGCTCTACAATTTAATTATAATTTATTTTCCTAATAAATACAAGCTAAAATTTAATAGCTTCTTCAATATAATTTTTAAGCTCATTAATAGGCATAGATATTTGTTCCATTGTATCCCTATTTCTAATAGTAACAGTATCATTATTAATTGTTTCATCATCTATAGTTATACATAATGGTGTACCTATAGCATCACTTCTTCTATATCTTTTTCCAATAGAACCAGTCATATCAATACTACACATAAAATATTTAGCAAGTTCACCATATAAATCCATAGCTTTATCACCATGTACTTTTTTTATCAAAGGTAAAATAGTTACTTTTATTGGTGAGAGAGCTGGATGTATTTTTAAAACTTCTCTTTCTTCTCCATTTTCTAGTGCCTCTTTCTTATAAGCATCAGCAAGTATCGCATATAAAAGCCTATCTAACCCAACACTAGGTTCAATTACATAAGGCAAATACTTTTCATTAGTCTCAGCATCTAAATATCTCAAGTCAACTTTAGAATGTTGCATATGTACTCCAAGGTCATAATCAGTTCTATCTGCTACTCCCCATAGTTCACCCCAACCCATAGGAAATAAATATTCAATATCCGTTGTTGCTTTACTATAAAATGATAGTTCTTCTTTAGCATGATCTCTATATCTTAAATTATTTTTATCTAAACCTAAGCTCTTTAAAAAATCTAAGCAAAAATTCTTCCAATATCCAAACCATTCTAAATCTTCTCCAGGTTTACAAAAAAACTCTAATTCCATTTGTTCAAACTCTCTAGTTCTAAAAATAAAATTACCAGGAGTTATTTCATTACGAAAACTCTTACCCGTTTGACAAATACCAAAAGGAACTTTAAGTCGCATACTTCTTTGAACATTTAAAAAATTAACAAATATCCCTTGAGCAGTTTCACCTCTTAAATACACCTTTGCTTTATTATCTTCCGTAACACCTTGATGTGTTTCAAAAAGCAAATTAAATTTTCTAATTGAAGTAAACTGTTGTTTCCCACACTTAGGACATTTAATTTCATGTTCACTTATAAAGTTTTCTAATTCTTCATTACTCCATCCATCACCAGTAATCTTTCCATTAGAATATTCCTCAATCAATTTATCTGCTCTAAAACGAGATTTACAAGCTTTACAATCAACTAAAGGGTCATTAAAATTTGTAACATGACCACTAGCAACCCAAACTTCAGGATTCATAAGTATCGCACTATCAAGTCCATAATTATATGGATTTTCTTGAACAAACTTCTTCCACCAAGCTCGTCTTAAATTTTCTTTTAATTCTCTACCTAAAGGTCCATAATCCCAAGTATTAGCAAGCCCTCCATATATTTCACTACCTTGAAAAATAAAACCATATTGCTTACAATAATTTACTATTTCTTCTTGTGTTAATTTCATCTTTATCTACTCCTACTCTCTTCACTTTTTACTAAGTGCAATTCTAACAAAACTCTACCTAAAGCATCAAGCTCAGCTTTGGTTAATCGGCCTTTATAATTATCATAAAATGCAGCTAACTTTACTAAATTCATTCCTTTAATAATATTATCCTTTTCTAAATTAAGTTTTTCTATTTTTACATCTAAAGCATCTACATTTTCATAATTTCCTTTCAATATTTCTACTTCAAGTCTACTAATTTCCCTATAAATAACGGCTAATCTTGTTAACTTACATTTATACATTTCTTCCATTAAATCTCCTCTTTCTAAATTAAAAAACTCTAAAAGAAACATATAGGGACGAATAACTCCGCGGTTCCACCCTACTTATTCCTTTTAGAGAAATCACTTTTTTTATATAGCTCCAGAATTGCCAATTCCTTCATCACTTGTATATCAAAATTATATAATAAATAAAATAATTTAGCAAGCATATTATCTTGTAAAATAAAAACTATTTTTTATTTGCTTAAATATTTCTATAATATGATACATAACTTCTTTTATATTACCATCAATTTCTTCATTTTCTAACAAATCATTTATATCATCTATAACCATAGGAAGTAAATCTTCATTACATAAAGCTACTCTTCCGACAATTTGAACAAATCTCACCACTATCAAAGTAAATTTATTATTATCCATATTAGCCAATAATTCAATTTGCTTTAAATATTCTAATATATCACTTATTAAAACTGCTTTATCAATATAATTTGCACAAACAGTATCTCTTCTTATATCACTGCTATTTAATGCTATTTTAGTATCATCAATTTCTAACAAAAAATCATTTTCCACATTATAATCTAAATATAAGATATCATATTTAAAATATATTAAATCCTGTCTTAATTCTTCATAATAAGGATTATTAATTAGACTATCTAATATTTTTAAAATAATTTTATTAATATCATAATATAAAGCAACAGCATATTCCACTCCACTATCACCTCTTATACTATCTAATAAATAATTTAATCTAATTAAATGAGCATATTTATTAAATCCCAAATTAATAGGCATAACTTTAACCTCAAACTTATTTATTTCCTTTTTTATAGCTTGATAAAATGGCTGTATATCTATTAATAATAATTCTTCTATTTTTGTAAGCTCATTAATTTCTATCATAATTGTTCTATATTGTTCACTATCTTTTAACTCACTTAATTCTAACATAATTAATCGTAAATATAAATTTTTAATATCTTCTTCTAATTTTAAAACATCATTTAACATATCAATACCCTATATTTAATTTTAACCTTTCCAACCTCAATATATCATCACTTCCATAATGTCCTATATAATAACATAATAATTATTAAAAGTCAAAAAAGAAAGTCCTATTCTTCAGTACTTTCTTCTTCATTATTTTCTTCAACTACTTCATCATTTGCAGCAATATTTTCTTCTACAGTATTCTCATCTTCAGTAGTATTATTTATAGTATTATCTTTATTTTCTTCATCATCCATTAATTTATCTTCTAAAAATTCAGAAGCATCATCATCCATAAATTCTTTTTCAAGATAAATATCAATATCATTATATTCTTTAGCACCAGTTCCTGCTGGAATAAGTTTACCTATAATAACATTTTCTTTTAAACCACGCAAGTAATCAACTTTACCACGTATAGCAGCATCAGTAAGTACTCTTGTAGTCTCTTGGAATGATGCAGCAGATAAATAACTATCTGTTTCAAGAGATGATTTGGTAATACCAAGCATAATTGGTCTACCTGTTGCTGGAACACCACCTCTTAATATTACTGGTTTATTTCCCTCTGTAAATTCTCTTAAGGAAACAGTTAAACCTTCAACAAAATCAGTATCACCAGCATCAACCACACGAACTTTATTAATCATTCTCTTAACAATAATTTCAATATGCTTATCGTTAATATCAACACCTTGAAGTTTGTATACAGATTGAATTTCTTTTAAAATATATTCTTGAGCCGTAAGTGGATCCGTAACAGCTAGTAATTCTTTTGGAGCAATAGATCCTTCTGTAAGTTTTTCTCCAGCTTGAACCATATCCCCAACTTCAACCCGAAGTTTTGTATTATAATTAGTAATATGCTCTCTTATACCAGCTTCATTTTCCACTACAACTTTATGTTTACCATTTTGTTCTTCAATAAAAATTACTTTACCATTAATTTCTGATACAGTAGCTTTATATTTAGGTGTACGTGCTTCAAATAATTCTTCAACTCTTGGAAGACCTTGAGTAATATCATCACCACCTGCTACACCTCCTGTATGGAAAGTACGCATTGTAAGTTGAGTACCAGGCTCACCAATAGATTGAGCAGCCATAATACCAACAGCTTCTCCTGTTTCAACAAGATTACCAGTTGCAAGGTTTCTACCATAACATTTTTGACATACACCATTTTGAGTTTTACAAGTTAAAACACTACGTATTTCAACTTTTTTAACTCCAGCTTTAACAATTTTAGCTGCAATATTTTCATTAATCAATTCATCTTTATCTACAATTAACTCCTTAGTCTCTGGATTAATCACTTTCTTAGCAGTATATCTTCCTAAAATACGCTCTTGTAAAGATTCAATTACTGAGCCATCTTTGTCATTTAATAAATCATAAACTTCAACACCGGCAATAGAACCACAGTCAAATTCTTTAACAATAATATCTTGGGCAACATCAACTAAACGTCTAGTTAAGTAACCAGAATCAGCAGTACGTAAGGCTGTATCAGCTGAACCTTTTCTTGAACCATGAGTTGATAAGAAGAATTCTGATACATCAAGTCCTTCAATAAAACATGAAGTAATTGGTATTTCAACTGTTGAACCATCTGGTTTAGCCATAAGTCCACGCATACCTGCAAGTTGAGTAAAGTTTGAAATAGAACCACGTGCATTAGAGTTCATCATCATGAATATTGGATTATCAAAATCATCTTTTGATATAGCTTGTAATTCTTTTTTAACTTCATCATTAGCTTCCGTCCAAATTTCAATGACACTATTATAACGTTCATTATCAGTTATTAAACCACGCTTAAATTGCTTATTAACTTTTTCAACCTTTTCTTTAGCATTAGCTATTATTTCAGGCTTTTTCTTGCTTCGAACAATATCAGACACTGATACTGTAATACCAGCTACAGTTGAGTATTTAAAACCTAAATCTTTTAATTTATCAAGCATAATACTAGTTTCAGTTGTTTTATATCTTTTAAATACTTGAGCAATAATCCACTCTAAAGTTTTTTTAACAAAAGGCTTTGGTGGTTCAATATTTTTAACTTCTTCAGGTATATTAGCACCCATAGCAATAAAATATTTACTAGGCGTAATTCCTTCAATATTTTCTTTAGTACCTTCATTAATATATGGGAATGAATCAGGTAAAATTTCATTAAATATAATTTTACCAACAGTAGTTACCAAATATTTATCTTGTTGTTCTTCTGTAAATAATTTGTATTTGAAAGATTTTACTGGAATAACTATTCTTGTATGAAGTGTAATTTCTCTTCTTTCATAAGCCATTAAAGCTTCATTAGTATTTTTATAAACCTTACCTTCATTACCTTCCCCTTCTTTTTCAATAGTTAAATAGCAATTACCTAAAACCATATCCTGCGAAGGTGTAACAATTGGTTTTCCATCTTTAGGATTTAAAATATTACTTGCTGATAACATAAGTATTCTTGCCTCAGCCTTAGCTTCTTCTGAAAGTGGAATATGAACAGCCATTTGATCTCCATCAAAGTCAGCATTAAATCCTGTACAAACAAGTGGATGCAAGCGGATAGCTTTACCACCAACAAGTTTTGGTTCAAAAGCTTGAATACCAAGTCTATGAAGTGTTGGTGCACGGTTTAATAATACTGGATGCTCAGTTATAACATCCTCAACTATATCCCATACACATTCATCTCTAGCATCAATTAATTTTTTAGCCCCCTTAATATTATGAGCTAATCCTGCTTCTACCAATCCATGTATTACATGAGGTTTAAATAATTCCAAAGCCATTTCTTTAGGAATACCACATTGATACATTTTTAAATTTGGCCCAACAACAATAACACTACGTCCTGAATAATCTACTCTTTTTCCTAGTAAGTTTTGACGGAAACGTCCTTGTTTACCTTTAAGCATTGAAGATAAACTCTTAAGTGGTCTATTGCCTGCAGCTGTAATACTTCTACCTCTGCGTCCATTATCAAATAATGAATCTACCGCTTCTTGAAGCATTCTTTTTTCATTTTGTACAATAATTGTTGGCGCTCCAAGTTCAAGTAACTTTCTTAAACGATTATTACGATTAATAATACGACGATATAAATCATTCAAATCACTTGTCGCAAACCTACCACCATCAAGCTGAATCATTGGTCTAAGTTCTGGTGGAATAACAGGTAATACATCTAAAACCATCCATTCTGGTTTATTACCTGATTCTTGAAAAGCAACTAGACAATCAAGTCTTTTTACTAAACGTATTCTTTTTTGACCTGTTGCTCCATCAAGTTCACTTCTAAGTTCTTCAACTTCTTTATCAATATCCACTCTTTTTAATAATTCTTTAATTGCTTCCGCACCCATACCAACTTGGAAAGAATCACCATATTTTTCACGATAAGCTCTATATTCCTTATCAGATAAAATTTGCTTTCTTTCTAAAGGTGCATTTCCTGGTTCAATAACCACATAACTAACAAAATATAATACTTCCTCTAAATCTCTAGGACTCATATCAAGTACTAATCCCATTTTAGAAGGAACACCTTTAAAAAACCAAATGTGAGAACAAGGAGCAGCTAGTTCTATATGTCCCATTCTCTCACGTCTAACACGTGATTTAGTAACTTCTACTCCACATCTATCACATATTACATTTTTATATCTAAGTCTTTTGTATTTACCACAAGAACATTCATAATCTTTAGTAGGTCCAAATATTTTTTCACAAAATAATCCCCCACGTTCAGGCTTTAAAGTACGGTAATTAATTGTCTCCGGTTTTTCAACTTCACCATAAGACCAACTTCTAATCTTTTCTGGAGAAGCAATTCCAATTTTAATTCCCTTAAAATTATTAACATCTATCATTAATTACACCTCTTCTCCATTATTATCTTCATTCAAATCATTTTCTTGTTCTTCTTCTAAATTTTCTTCTTCAATTGCTGTATTCGCTTCACTATTTTCTTCATAGTCTTCTAAAGGCATAATATCATTTTCACCTTTTAATTCTATTTCTCCATCACGAATACTAGCTAAAGCATCAATTTCTTCAATTTTTAAAGTATCTTCTTTATCTTCTTCTTCCTCAAGTTCTTTAAATTCAATAACCTTATCATCTTTATCAATAATTTGCATATCTAAACCTAAAGCTTGGAATTCTTTAATTAAAACTCTAAATGATTCAGGTACACCAGCTTGATTTACCGTTTTACCCTTTACTAAAGCTTCATAAACTTTAACACGACCAATAACATCATCAGCTTTAACCGTTAAAATTTCTTGTAACACATGGGATGCACCATAAGCATATAATGCCCAAACTTCCATTTCTCCAAATCTTTGACCACCAAATTGTGCTTTACCACCTAAAGGTTGTTGGGTA
>CASEOP010000075.1 GCA_949289505.1 uncultured Mycoplasmatota bacterium | reverse complement strand
TGTATTATAAATGTAAAATAAATTTTATTCAAGTTTTCATTACTATGTGTGCCTTGAACAAAGTGAAAGGAATGGATGGTTTTTATGCAAAAAATAATGGTTAATTTGGAGAATATTGATGTAGCATTAAATAAGTTTAATAATGCGATTTTAAGTGAAGAATTAAATGATTATATTATAAATGAAGCGAAAAAAAATATATATAAAGAAAATATTGCTTTAATTATTTATAATGTACAAGATTTGCAAGAACAAACAATGATTAAAAATGTTATTCATAATTTTTATAAAAATAAATTAGTAGAATATAAAAAGCTTGATAAATATGATAATTACTTTCATTTTGTTTTATTGTTAATTGGCCTATTAATGATAATTATTTCAGAGCAATTTACCTATTTTGTTAGTGAGTTATTTTTAATAGCAGGATGGGTAGTTATTTGGGAAATGATATATGATATATTTTTCACAAGCATAAAAAGAAAAAGATGTACTTTAATTTTAAAGAAATTAGCTAATTGTTCTATTGATTTTATTAGTTAATTGGGTAGTATTAAATCTATATATATGATACAATAAAAAATAAGGAGTATTTAATGAAAAATAAAGATGATTTATGTTTAATTGTTATGGACAATTGTAAAGAATTGGGGTTGAAAGTAAATAAAGAAATTAAAAAATTAAAAAAGACAGAAGAAAATTATTTAGTGCCTATAGAAATTGCTCGCTTTAATGATGGTGAAGGTAAAGTAAGTATTTTAGAAACAATAAGGAATAAAGATGTTTATATTTTAAGTGATACACATAATTATAGTATTACTTATAATATGTATGGCATAACACATAATATGAGTCCTGATGAACACTTTCAGGATATAAAAAGAGTTATATCTGCAATAATGGGGCATGCTAAAAGTATTAGAGTCGTAATGCCATTTTTATACGCTTCTAGACAACACAAAAGAAAAGCTAGAGAATCACTTGATTGCGCATTAGCCTTGCAAGAATTAAAAAATTTAGGAATTAGTGGTATTGTAACATTTGATGCCCATGATCCTAATGTGCAAAATGCTATCCCTACTCTACCGTTTGATAATTTTTTTTCAACTAATGATATGTTAAAAGCTTTTTTAAAAAAAGAAAATTTGATATTAGAAAATACTTTAGTTATTAGTCCTGATACAGGAGCAATGGATAGAGCAAGATTTTTAGCGGATATTTTAAGAGTAGATGTTGGTATGTTTTATAAAAGAAGGGATATATCTAAAGTGGTTAATGGTCAAAATCCAATTGTGGCGCATGAATATTTAGGAAAAGATGTAAAAGGTAAAAATATAATAATAGTTGATGATATGTTAGCTAGTGGTGGATCAATGATTGAGGTTGCTTGCGAGTTAAAAAAACGTGGTACAGCTAAAATATTTTTCTTTACAACTTTTGCTTTGTTTACTACTGGTTGTGAAAAATTTGATAAAGCTTATCAAGAAAATTGTTTTGATGCAATATATTCTACTAATTTAACTTATATTCCTGAAGAAATTATTAATAAACCTTGGATGAATGTGGCTGATTGTTCAGAATATTTAGCTAAAATTATTGATAGTTTAAACAAAGGAACTTCTATAACTAGTTTAATTAAAGATAATTCAGCTATAACAAGTTATAAAAAAGAAAAAAATTTATTCAAATAAAAATTAATAAAACCTGTTAATTTGAAACATAACAGGTTTTGTTATTAAGATTATCTTGTAATTTTAGAGTTATTTTGATAATTATTGTAGAAACTATTTTCCATAGGTATATATCCTTTATCTTCAAGCATTCTAATTGTTATTTCATTAGCTGGATTATATGTGGCTATTTTCATAGTAGATATTTTACCGTTTAACATATTAAAATAAGTAATACCGTTTGTTATACTCATATTGCCAAACTCATTGTTTAATTTATAAAATTTTTCTATTAAACGATGATTTAAGCTAAGGATTAATAATTTAGCATTAATTAAAGGATTACTTAGTTCTAAATCAAAAGAATCTCTTTTAAATTGAGTAATTGGCATTAGACCACTATTAATTAATTCTTTAATTCTTACTTCAATATTTTCAGGTATTTCTACATCATATTCTTCATACTTACGAATAGTTTCTATTTTTCCGTTTTTATTTTTTCTATTTTCATCTACAATTTTATATTTTACAATAGAAAGTTCATAATTATCATTTACTACTACATCATAAGCATAGTATATATTATTAATCATTTTCTTCACCTCGATTTAGTATTTTAACACAATTTTGGGGAATAATAAAGAAAAAGGAGGTATATATGCGTAAACTTGGTTGTAATAAATGTGAAGAAACTACGGTTCAAGGTCGTGCTTATATAGATGAAAAAACTGGTCTAGTTTGTGTTTCTTTAGAAGAAAAATATGAAAAACCTAAAGGTTTAAAAGTTTTAGTACCTTTTGTTTGTACCACTTGTGGGACAACTAAATGGAAAACTATTGATACTAGCGAAAATGAAAAATAAGTTAAAATAGCTTATTTTTTTCGTTTTATTGAAATTATTTTTTTATCCTCAAATACTAGTTCAATAATATTAATTCCGTCCCAAGTGCCATCAATTATTGCATCATCTAAATAATTTAATATAAGGCGATTATCTAAATTAAAACCTTTAGTACACCAATTACTTAGTAGACAAGTAATAGCTACATTATGAGTAAATAAGGCTATTTTTTTATTTTCATGCTTAGTTAAGACTTGATTAAGAAAGTTAGTCATTCTTTTTTTTACATCATTTAATGATTCGCCACCTGTAAGTTTATAATCAAAATCATTTTCTTGTAATTCACTTATTACTCTTATTTTTTTATCACCTAGATTGCCAAGTATTCTTTCCCCAAGCTCTGCTCTTATATTTATATCTAACTCTAATTTTTTAGCTAAATATTTGGCTGTTGATATACTCATTACATAAGATGATGTGTAAATATGTTGAATATTATCTAAAATTTTATTATTAGCAAGTTTTTTACTTTCTTCTTCCCCTTCTATGCTAAGAAGACGTTTTTCCCTCCTTTGTTCTAAAGTTTCTTTGCTAGGGAATACTAAATTATTCATTGTTAAGCTATTGTTAATTAAATATATTGTTGTCAATTTACCACCTACCCTAAAAATATTATATAAAAAATGAATTGAGGGTGCAAGTATTTAATCTATTTTTGTTAGTATTTACAGCCCAATAATTAAAAAGATGAAAAAAACATCTTTTTTTGTTGACTTCTTATGTATATTATGGTATAATAAT
>CASEOP010000074.1 GCA_949289505.1 uncultured Mycoplasmatota bacterium | reverse complement strand
TTTGAATATTCTTTTCCATTCTTTGATATACTTCCTTTACTTAACTAATATCAAATTCTACTAATTCAAACAATAAATGTTTTTTTAGTTTATTAAGTCCTTTAGGACTTTTTTTATTTTGTATAAATATTTTTATAAGTGTTTATTGTTTCTTTTTTGAATTTATTATCTTTTAGGGTATATATATATTCTTCAAAAATTAATGAATTTTTGTTTTCTATTTTTTCTAGAGAATATATTTTATTATTTTCAATTTTGGCTTGAATAGGTTTTTCTTGGTCATAAAAAATGTTTACATTTTCTTCTGACTCATTAAAATAATTAAAATTACTTTCATAGCGCAAAATGTTATCTAATATTATTTTTCCTAAGTCATTTATTATAATGTATTCTTCTTTATATTTATCAATATTGGTTTTAATTAAAATTGATAAATAGTCTTTATCGCTATTGATAATTTTTATATCTTTTTTTTCAATTAATAAATCAATTGGTTCATCATTGTTAAATATTTCTTCAGTACTTGAGGCTTTATAATTATTTTGCAAGTTTAGTGATGTTATTTTTTTGCCATCTAAATATATGGTTAAACTAATATTTGCTATTTTTTCTTGAAAAACTACATTATAAGTATTTTTTAGTTTATGTCTTTTTCCGTTTAGTTTAATATTATATATTTCATTATATTCGTTTTGAGTTATATTAGAAGAATACTTTTCAATATTTTTAATAGTGTTAAAAGCGCCTTCTTCTTTAATAGCTTTATTTTTTATAGTGTAAATAGTTAACGTTGAAATACTTATTATCATAAACAACAAAAAGATCATACATATTTTTTTCATAAAATACCTCACTCTTGTTATATTATATCAATAAAGCTAATTTTTTAAAACAAAAAAAGTTACTATTAACTTAGTAACTATTTAAAAATATTAAACAATTTTGTTTTACTAGAATTACTGCTGTTGAGTCTAGAAAAACCTAATGCTACTAAAAAATCATCTAATATTTGTTCATGTTCCTTTTTATCATCTACGTAAGGAATATTGAAAAAAACTTTACTGTTCGATTCACGTTCAAAATCATTTATATCTTTATTCGTTAAAATACTTTTATTTAAAATTATCTTTTTATCCTTTAATTTTTCAAAAGCTTCTTTGTCTTGACGAATTAATTTATTAAGTTTTATTAATCCAGGCTCAATTAAATATATTATATCATTACACAAATTATTTTGATTAGAATCGTTTAAATCAATTAGTATAACCTCAGCATCAGGGTTATTAGCAATATTATAAGATAAATCTAAAGTTGTTGTTGATTTTAAACTTTTATCATTAAAGTATTTAAAATCTTCTTTATCAACTTCAATGGCAACTACATTATATGCTACTTCTAAATGTTTTTTTAGCATGTAAACTAGAGTGGTTGCTCCAGCATGGGCTGTAACATTTTTAAAACCTACGATTCTTAATCCTCCACTTCCTGTTCCAGTAAAAGTATCATATTCTAAGGGATGATCAACTTCACTACCATTTAGGTTGTGATATTGGGCCACATCTTTGTATGAATTAGGGTTATCAATTAAAAATTTTACAGCATTTATATTTCTAGTAAAATTGTATATTCCCATAGAAACTAAACTAGATAAATAACTTCCACTATTAACCATAGCTGAATCATCTAGGAGAAGAATTAATTTGTTGGGGTCAAAATTTACAGATAATTTTTGAATATTTTTTATATTTTGATAATTTTTAATGGCAGTTATGTCTAGTATCATTTTGTTAAAATAAAAATTAGTAAAAATTTTAGCTAATTCTTCAACTTCGTATTCTCCATTGATGCTTTTAATGACGTCAATGTCTAAAGTTGATAACATATTTTGATATTTATTTGAAACAATAATATTCATTTTTTCCCTTCTTTCTAGCTTCCTACTACATTTTTGTATTCATTATCATCGTTAGATTGAAAATTACTTGTTGTTCCTTTTACTGTAAAACTTGACGTATCTCCAATTATAGGTAAATTGAATTTATAAAATATTGTTATTTGATAATAATTGCTAGTATTCTTTCCTTTATATTTTTTTATACAATAATAGTATTTTTTTCCTTCTTGGGCTGGTTCTAATTTATAACTATTTAAGTCATAAGCACCATATATGCCACTAGTTTCGCCTCCATTACCCACGCATGCTCCTTCTACTTGATACCCACTGTAAAGAAGATAATTATTAACTAATTCAATTGATTGCTCATTTATCCCTTCATATTTTTCAACCATATCAATTAAATCATTTTTTATTCGAACAGTCCTAGAATAATTTATAGTTAGAACTATAAAACCGACAAATAACAAAATAAAAAGAATCATTAATTGTAAAAGCCATGTCCCTCCTATTGTACTTCTCATCTATATTCCTCCATTACACCACGGGTAATTGCTTGGATCACCATTATCATTATCACATTCGTTTGGTTCATATATTCTTCCTGTTTCACCAGTTATACTAAATTCAAACAAACTATTTATAATAGGTAAATCTAGTTGATAAAAAACTTTTACTTGGTAATATAAAGCATTGGGAAGTTCAGAATTACTGTTAGCTTTGACTGCCCTTATGCAAAAAACAGGATTATCGTAAACTAGTTGTCCTTCTCTATTATATCCAACCCAGCCTTCACTACTATCACAAACACCAGTACTGCGATAATTCGCTTCACTAAAATAATCTATTATTTGCTCCGAAAAATTGTAACAGTTGTTGGTACTGCTAGGATAATTTGAAGTGCAAACACCACCTTGATTTTTTATAATATTAATTATTTCATTTTTAACATTATACGCCTTGGAATAGTTAATTGATAAACTAATATAGCCAGCAAAAAGCAAAACAAAGACAATAACTATATTAAATAACGATATTCCACCTACTGCCTCTTTCATTTTACTTTATCACCTCATTTAGCCTTTCCAAGCGCATGTAATGTCATGCTCGGTACCATTTTTATCTCGATATGTACATGTTACTTCTCCATTTTGAGGAGTTTCTCCTTCTTTTGGACATATAGCTTCATCACATTTTGTTTCTTTAGCAAAATTGTTTTTTATAGTTGGCCAAAGTATGGTAAAGAAAAAAAGAGACAATAAAGCCACTATAATCACAACTATTACTGTTAAGTTAAGTTCGCTTGTTGCCTCCTTCATATTCTTTTACCTCCTACTATTATTCTGCATTTCCGTTTTCTAATAAGTCTTTATAATAGCTTGAACAGTCTAAATCATTATGAGATGTTCCATCTTCATCTGTATAAGTACAATTTTGGTAATTTTGATCACATCCTGTTGCACTAGAACAATATGTACTAGCTTTAATTGATCTTTGAATTCCCGGCCATACAAAGGCATAGAAAAATGCTGCTACAGCTGCTATTGCAACTACTGTTACAACAGTCATATTTAATTCTCCAGTTGCTTCCTTCATTATATAATTCCTCCTTTTATTTTTCTTTCTATTAATTATTATAACTAATTTTAATTAAAATATCAATATGGTGATAAGTATTTTGTCAAATAAGATTTATAAGTGTTGTATAATATCCTTCTTTTATGTTATATTTATTTTAGAAAAAGAGTTGATATTTAGTGAACAAAAAATGTGATAAAGTAAAAAAATTTTTAAAAGGATTGGGCACTATATTGTTATATTTTTTGATAAATTTAATAGTTGCATATAGTTTTCAAGATTACATGTATAGTGATAATATAATTATGGCTTCATTTTTTCAAGTAATAGCTTATTTAATCTTTCTTATTGTTTTGGGATTTGTTTATCGTAAAAGACTTATTGATGATTTTAAAAACTTTAAAAAAGATTATATAAGAGTGGCACTTAAAAATTGGATTATTGGGTTAGGAATTATGTTAATTGCAAATATAATAATTTCTAATTTTGGAGGATTAGCTACTAATGAAGAAGCTAATAGAACAGTTTTACAAGCATATCCCATTAGCAGTATTATCTCAATGGTTATTATTGGACCTTTAGTTGAAGAAATTACTTTTAGAGCTAGTTTTAAAAAGGCTTTTGATAAATGGTATACTTTTGCCCTAGTAACTGCTTTATTATTTGGGACAGCTCATATTCAAAATTATTTTATCACTTTTAATATACATGAACTTTTATATTTGTTACCGTATAGTTCTTTAGGTTTTTTCTTTGCAAAAGCTTTTTATGAAACTAATAATATTTATACTTCTTATATAGCTCATGTAATACATAATGGAATGTGTGTTTTATTATTACTAATTCTTTTTAATATTGGAGTTTAATTATGGTGGATAAAAAAGTTAAAATTAAAGCTAGAAGAAGTGTTGTATTGCTCTTTTGGTTAGTATTATTTATTTTGATTTTATTCATATATGCTCGTTATATTAATACTCATGGTTTTGTAGTAAATGAAATAGCTATTATTGATAAAAGTTTAGATGATAGTTATAATGGTTTTAAAATTGTCCACTTTTCAGATATTCATTTCGGTAGAACAATATTTGAAGAGGATTTAAAAAATATTGTTGATGAAATTAATTTACTTAAACCTGATGTAATTGTTTTTACGGGCGATTTATTTGATGATAAAAACATTGTTGAAAAAAATGAAGATTTAGTTATGAAATATTTTAAAAAATTAGAAGCAAGATTGTTTAAATTTGCTATAATTGGTGACTATGATAAAAAATATTTAGATAGTTATGAAAAAATTTTAGATAATAGCGATTTTATTTTATTAGATAATAATTTTAAATTAGTTTATGATGATTGTAGTTATCCTATAAATTTTGTTGGATTATCAGACACTAAAATAGATAATTTAGATAATAACAATTATTTTACCATTACACTATTACATCAACCTGATTTAGTTAAAAATGTTAGTAACAGTAATATAATTTTAGCTGGGCATTCACTTGGTGGCCAAATTAAAATTCCTTTTTTAGGTGGTATTATAAAAAAGGACGGGGCTAATAATTATATTAATGAATATTATAATGTAGATAAGCAAAAGTTGTATATTTCAAATGGATTGGGGACTGAAAATTTTAGCTTTAGACTATTTAACAAACCATCTATTAATTTATATCGTTTATATAATTATTAAAAGAGGATTTTAGTCCTCTTTTAATATAGCATTTATTTTATTAGTAGCATTTATAACTGTTTCATTATCAGGTATCATAACATATAATTTAGTTTTGCCATAGGAATAAGTACAATCAAAGCCATCACTACCATTTAAACTAATATTTTCTACTTCCCAACTTGGGGTTTCATCAATTTGCATTTTGATAAAATTCGTAATATCTTCGGTTTTTATATTTGTAATAAATGAATCTTCTAAGGCTTTTAATAAACTATTGTATTTAGTTATAATGCTTGGGCTTGTAGCTTTGTTAATTAAGGCTTCAACCATTGCCGCTTGATTTTCTACCCTTGTGCGATCTCCTTCATTAAAGGCTGATCGTTCTCTTACGAATGACAAAGCTTTTTTCCCATTTACATTATTATATCCTTTATTAAAGTAATAGCCATCTTTACTTGTAAAATTATATTTTGAATAAACATTTACTCCACCTAGTGAATCAACTATTTCTATTAAAGAAGTAAAGTTAACTTTTATGTAATAATTAATTTTTATATCTAATAAATTTTCTAATGTTTCAACACTTGTTTCAACTCCATATATGCCTGCATGGGTAAGTTTGTCTTTAGCATTTTTTCCTGCTAAGTTAACATAATAGTCTCTAGGTATTGATGTAATTAAAATTTTACTAGTATTAGGGTTAATGGTAATTACCATATTTACATCACTACGAGAAACACTACTAACTGACCCATATGTATCTATACCTGAGATAAAAATGTTAAATGGTTCTTTAGTAATATCTACTTCTTCTGCAATATCTTCAGTTTCTACGTCTAATGAAAATTCATAAATTACTTTATATTTAGTAGAAAATTCAGAATCACTTTCTTCAATCATGGCTAATAAAGAATTTTCGATTAACATTCCTGATGTTTCTTTTTTTAATAATTTTTCTTTAAGTTCAGTAACATCTTCAGTAGTAATAAATTCAACATTTATATCTTTTTCAATTTTATTTCGTGCTTTTTTTAGACCTTCACTATTAAATTCTAAGCTGCCAATACTTTCGTTATTTAAATCTTTTAATTCACTATATTGACTATTCTTTAAGACTAAAATACTATAATTTTCCGTTTTATAATTGACAAATCCTAGTTTTTTTAAAAATCCTATTGTGTTTAACTCATATATTATTATTAATATAAGAAATATAAGATATAGTATTGATAATATAGTGCCTATAAACCTTACTTTAGTTCTTCTTTTTACGAGAATTAAACATGAAAATATTATATCAAATATAATTAATAAAATACTTAAAACAATAAAATATTCCATAGGTAAAATGTCAATAAATTTAAATAAAAATAAAGTCAATAACGTGATTAATGCCATTGCAATTGTTAAAAATTTAAAAAACGGTATAATATTTGCTTTTTTCTTAGCCATACTACATCTCCTTTTATTTAATTATATCACATTAAGCTTAATTAAATAATGTTTAACAAATTAAAAGTAAAGAAAGTGTATATTAGTAAATAACTTGCCCCTATTAAAAAAGCACCAATAATATCACTTAAATAATGTACCCCTAAATATATTCTTGAATAGCCGACTAAAGCAATAACGCTAAATGTTAAGAAGGTTAAAATAAATTTTATTTCAATTTTTACATTTGGCATAAATAGAATAAAGAAAACTAATAACCCATAAAATATAAGAGCTGTAGTTGTATGGCCAGAAGGATAAGAATAGCCTTTTTCTTCAACTAGTCTTTTTACTTTAGGTCTTTCTCTTTTAACTAAATTTTTTAAAATACCAACTAATAACCAAAGATTTAAAATATTTAAAAAGGTTATTAATAAAAAGGTTTTATTTTTTATAAATATTAGCATTATTATACATATTATAGCAATAAATTTAGCACTAGCTAGAAAAGTTATGAATTTAAAGCATTTAGTTTTAAATTTGGTTATAATAATTTTATTATAAAAATTATTATCTAGACTTTTTAACTTACCTTTTTTCATTAGAATTGACCAAAATAAAAATAATATAAATAAAAAAATTGAAATTATTATCATATTTATCACATTATATATTATATACAAAAAAGTTTTTTTGCTCAAATGAAAAGTTAAATTGACCAAAATGAAAAAATGTTGTAAAATAATGTTATTGAATGAGTTAATGAGCCAAAATAGTGT
>CASEOP010000073.1 GCA_949289505.1 uncultured Mycoplasmatota bacterium | reverse complement strand
TTGAGCAAAAACTTTCATAACTTGCTATACATTATATCATATTATAAAAATTTTATTGTATCATTATAAATATTATAATTTATTTCATAAAATTTTTTTAATGTTTTATATAAAAGATAAATATCATTTATATTAATAGTTTCGTAACTAGAATGCATTGCTAGCATAACTAACCCAATATCTATAGAATTAATACTTAAATGTTTTAAACTAACGTTTGCTAAAGTAGAACCAGTAGCATAATCATTTCTTGAAGTATAATAAGAATATTTGATTTTGTTTTTTTCACATATATGTTTAAAAATGGTTGAAGAAATACTATTAGTACTACCACTTGTTTCTTTCATAATCATTATTCCACTGTTAAGAGGGGGATTATTTGTATGATCTGCTAAATTACTATGATTAGGGTGCATTGCATGAGTATTATCTGTGCTAACTATAATTGAATTGTTTAGCATTTTAGTTAAATCTAAATTTAATTTATGACATATTTTCTTTAAAGTATCTATTAAAAAATTAGAATCTGCTCCTTCATAAGTATTAGAACCTATTTCTTCGCTATTAAAAGCAACATAAACATTTATATCTTTGCTACTACTTTCTAAAAATGCTTTAAGACCTACATAAGTACAAGATATATTATCTATTCTTGGACTAGTAATAAATTCATCATTAATAATTTGCGGTTCTTCATTATTATATAGATATAAATCATATTCAAAAATATTATTTTTAGCGTGTAATTCTTTTGTTATAATTTTATTTAAAGAATTATTTTTGTTTAACGATATAATAGGTATTAAGTCAATTTGAGTATTTAAATCTAAATTTGAATTTGCTTTATCATTTTGATGAATAGCTATACTTGGAATAATAGCAATTCCTTTTTTTAGATCAATTATTCTTTTTTGATATTCATTTTGCTTTTTTAAAATTATTCTACCAGCTATAGACAAGGGTCTATCCATAAAACCATAGTTTAATATTCCACCGTATGGGGCTACATTTAATTTTAAATAACCATTTTCATAGTACTCAGCATTGGGTTTTATTATAAATGAAGGGGTATCAGTATGAGTAGCAACAATCTTAAATTTTTCGGCCTTTTTATTTATATTAAAAGCTATCAAAGAAGAATCATTTCTAATAACAAAATATTTTCCACTTTTTAGCTTCCAATACTCATCTTCTTTTAATTCTTGATAATTATTTTTAATGAGAATATTTTTAATTTTTTTAATGCAAGTAAAAGAACAACTACTATGTTTTATTAAATCAATTAATTCCCTAGTAAAATTTTTCATAATATCACCATTATTATTATGATTTATAAAAAAAATAATATAAGTTGCTTTTATATGTAAAAATTATATGATATATACAAATTAGTAGGAGATTTATTATGAAATGCATAGGGCTTTTCGGTGTAGTTTTTTTAACTGAATGTGGTGATACAAACATTAACATGTACAATGGAATAAGAAAATTATTATTTACAAGTGATGGGATATACAGTTACTTAAAAAGGCGAAAAACTTTATACTGTAAAACAAAAAAATTCTTTAGAAATTATAGACGAAAATTATGTATCTTATTTAGATAAATTTTTTAAGAAGGTTATAAAAGGAAAAGAATGAAGAAGAAAGTGGTGGAGTAAAATGTAATTTAAATTGAAAATGTAATAATTTAGTTAAAGGCATTACTTACAATATTAATAAAATGATAAAAAAAATTTAGATATTATTATGTTGATAATAGTTATTATTATGTAAAAAGTTAGTTAGAAGACGAAAGGTAAATTTGTAAATAAAAGGGGGCTGTCGGGAAACTAAATAATTTCTCGTAGCCCTTTTTCTTTACTTTTTCGATATAATAATCTAACTATGGTTACAATTTTTTTGATTTTTATCTAATTCCTCATCACATCTGTATGAGGGGACTAGCCAAAAACTTCTTTTTATAGTAAAATAAGACATGTGATACAACTCCTTAGACAAG
>CASEOP010000072.1 GCA_949289505.1 uncultured Mycoplasmatota bacterium | reverse complement strand
TGGATTAACATCTACTGTTAATGCATAATTATTTCCATCACATATTACTGTTGAATTATATGCAAACATTTTCTCTTTCTCATTTTTATATAACATTCCTGCATCTTTATCAGTATCACTGACTATTATTTCCTTTTCTCCAAGTAATTCTTCAGTTGGTATTTCTTCATTACATTCATATCTAGTCCTTTATATTAATATTAAGCAGCAATTTTTCATCTATTTTAGCTTTTAGACTTATTATTGCTTTCTTGCTTAAAATTATTAATATTTCCACTAAGTATGAAGTAATTAATGAACAAATAGTAATAATAAGAACCATTAATAACAAATATGGCAAACACTCTAATAACATGTTTGCATGTTTGTTTAAAATTGGATATAGCCATTTATCAAATATAGCTGATAATAAATAAGTTCCGAATGTCAAATAAGATATTTTAGATATTATATTGCTTATTTTAGAACTTTTAATATTTATTTTTAAATTTAATACTAAGTTCACTATTAAAAATGTAATTATCAATACTTCTAAAGAAGAATAACCAACATATGTTTCCCACCCAAATAAAGCATTATAATTACGATAATAATTATATACTCCAAAAAGAATTATTGATAAAAGTAATAATATTATATTCTTTCGTTTACTTAATTTTATTTTGTAATCTTTTAAATAACAACCTATAAAATAATATAAAATTATGTAGGTTGTTTCCTGCCAAAAATTTGGAACGAGCTGATTATATGTTCTTGAACTAGCAGGATTTAACCACCAATTTAAATCTGATACATTAAAAATATTAATTGTGTTCGGTAATATTCCAATTAAAAATAAAATAAGCAATAAATATAATTTATATTTTTTGCCTTTTAAATTATTCCATAAAATATTTAGGAATGGAATTAGCAAAAACAAACTAATATACATATTTACATACCATGCATATGGTGCAGCAGTATATGATAAAAGGTTAAAAAGAAAATTAAAAATAGATAATTTACTTAAATTCCCTTCAATAATATTTATTAAAACAAAACAAAGAATACTACATAATAAATACGTTATAAGAATCCTTACTATTTTGAATAAATATTTTTTATTTAATTCTTTTTTGGACATTAAATAACCACTTAATATGATAAATATTGGTACACAAGACATGAATAAACATCTTAACATGTTTAATAATAACATTGTTGGGCCATTAGTTATTGTAGAATAAAAAACCTATATATGAAATACTATGAACACTTATAACAAAAATTAGAGCTAATATGCGTAATATGTCACAATTTATTAATCTTTTATTTTTCATTCCTATGTAAACCCTTTCTGTTTGATTATTTGTAAAATGATTGTTTTAATTATTTTTTTGTAAAGTTTTATTTAATTTTATTTTTTAAATATTCAGAAAAATTTTTACTAACTTTCTCTGAACCAGTACCTGATAAATGCCCATAATCATAAAAATCTCCAATTTCTAAATTTAATATTTTTAAACATTTATTATAATCTATATAATCAAGAGCTTTTTCTTTAGCAAACTCTTTTAACCAATTATATTTTTTTTGTTCATCTTCAGTTAGTTGACAAGGTGCTTTTATAAATATAAGTGTAATTTTGTTTTTTTCAGCTAAATCTATAATTTTTTTTAAATATTCAAGGTTTTTTTCTGATATCTTTTCTTTTTCTGTAATGTTAATTATTTTTTCGTTATCTATCATTATTTCTTTGTTTGAAGGAAGGGAAATATATCCCCTGTTTTTTAAACCTATTTGAGTAAGTCCAGTTACTATGTCATTCTTCGTTAATTCACTATATCTAGTATGATATTTAATTATGTTTAAGTAATATGATATTCTATCTTCTTTGTTTTCTACACTTGTTTTTATTGCATCTATTTTATTTTTTGAAAATTTCATTTTATCTAATGCATCTCTTACTACGCCTTCAGTAGTAAATTCATTATCAACTGATAGCATTTTCACTTCAACAATAAAATATTTTGGATGTTGGGTTTTTAATGCTTCTAACATATAATAATATGTGATATAAATTGGCTGCTGTTGAGTAGCAAAATTATATGATATTAAACCTGTTTCTTCTTCAATTATATCTGGAGAAAATGAAGCATAACTATGGGAAGAGCCAAAAAATATTGCATCTAGACTATTTTTTTTCAAATTATAAAAAGAAATTACGTCTGATCCATATCCATTTCCCTTTAATTCAAATATATTTGTACAAATTAAAAATAGTATTGCAAAAATTATTAAAAATATTAAATCTCTCATTGCAGTTTTCATATTATCACCTCAAAACTGAATGTATATGAACTCTTGAGTCGAAAAACCTGGTCCATATATTCCAAATATAATTATTGAAAATATTAATATGTAATATAAACTCCACCTTAATATTATATTTTTTTGATAAAATGTCTTTATTAAATCTATTTTTGTTGAGAGTATTTCTAAGATAAATACTACTAAAAGGGCAATTCCTAAAATTATAAATTCTAATAAATTCATTCCTAATAAATTAATATCCATTGCCATTCCAAAATTAAGTAAATTTTTAATAAATATCCATGCATCATACAAAGAATTTGCTCTAAAAAATATCCATGCAAAACTTACTAAACAAAATGTAACTATTAACCCAACTATTTTAGAAACTAAAGTATCATTTTGCATCCTTTTTTTAAATATTATATTTTCAACTACTTGATATAATCCATGTAAAGTTCCCCAAATTATAAAAGTCCAAGCAGCGCCATGCCATAGTCCACTTACTATAAATACAATCATTATATTGATTTGGGTTCTAATAAACCCTTTTTTGCTTCCTCCTAATGGAAAATATAAATATTCTTTAAACCACGAACTTAAAGAAATGTGCCATCTTCGCCAAAAATCTTTTATAGATGTTGCAAAATATGGTAATTTAAAGTTGTTTATAATATCATATCCTAATATTTTAGCACTTCCTTTGGCTATTATTGATAGAGCATTAAAATCAAAGTAAATTTGCATTGTATATAACAAAGATGCAACAATTAAATAAATCCCACCACCATTAGTATAGTTATTCAAATTATTAAATATTTGATTTACAACAATTGCTGCTCTATCAGCTATAACTAATTTATAGAAAAATCCTATGGTAATTAAAAGTGAGCCTTTGTGAATATTATCCCAACTAAATTTATGCTCTTTATTTAACTGTGGTAATAGATCTTTTGATTTATCAATAGGTCCTGCTATTATTTCGGGAAAAAAAGATACAAATAAGGCATATCTAAAAATGTTTTTTTCTACTTTTGTATCATTCCTATACACATCTATTGTATAACTAATTGCTTTAAATGTATAAAAACTAATTCCTATTGGCAATAATAGGTTTAAACTATCAGGTATTGTTAAAGAAAAGATTTTATTTATAATTGGATTTATCGCATCAATTAGGAAACTATAATATTTAAATAAAATTAATATTCCTATGTTAATAGTAACTGCTAAAAAAACCCATAGTTTTTTTACTTTGGCTTTTTTTGATTTACTAATTAGTATTCCACTTAAATAAGTTATTAAAGTAGAAAAAAGCATTAATAATGAATATTTAGGACTCCAACATAAATAAAAGTAATAACTACATATTAATAGCCAGTACATTTTAAGTTTTTTCTTTAATATAAAATAAACCAAACAAGAAATAACTAAAAACACAAGATATTGCAAGGATGTAAAATTCATTCATATCATCTCACTTTATATATTTTCCTATAATTGCATCAACTATTCTTTTGCTAGCAAAGCCATCTCCATATGGATTAGTGGCTTTAGCTATATTATCATATTCTTCTTTATTTGTTAATAATATTTTTGTTGCTTTATATATTTTGTCAGTATCAGTACCTACAAGTTTTAATGTTCCAGCTTCAATTCCTTCAGGGCGTTCTGTAGTATCTCTTAATACTAATACTGGTTTTCCAAGTGATGGAGCTTCTTCTTGAACTCCACCGCTATCTGTAAGTATTAAATACGATTTATTTTGAAAATTATGAAAATCAAATACTTCTAATGGTTCAATCATTTTAACCTTGTTACAATCACCTAATACTTCATTAGCAATTTCTCTTACCTTTGGATTCATGTGTATGGGATAAACTACTTTTACATCGTTAAATTCATCTACTATTTTTTTTATCGCTGTAAAAATATGACGCATTGGTTCTCCTAGATTTTCTCTGCGATGAGCTGTTAAAAGAATCATTCTATCTTCGCCAATCCAGTCAAAAACAGGATGAAAATAATCTTTGGTAACAGTTGTTTTCATTGCATCTATTACAGTGTTACCTGTTACATAAATTGTTTCTTCTTTTTTATTGTCTTTTAATAAGTTTTGTTTACTGAGTTCTGTTGGAGCAAAGTTCATATCTGATAAGCATGAAACCATTTGTCTATTCATTTCTTCGGGATATGGGGAATATTTATTATACGTCCTAAGCCCTGCTTCTACATGCCCTATATCTACTTGGTTGTAAAAAGCAGCTAAAGCTCCTGCAAAAGTTGTAGTTGTATCTCCATGTACAAGAACTATATTAGGTTGCTCTTTTTTTATTATTTCTTCTAGTCCCACTAATGCTCTTGTTGTAATATCTGCTAAAGTTTGTCCTTGTTTCATAATATTTAAGTCATAATCTGGAGTTATTTTAAATGTTTCTAGTACTTGATCTAGCATCTCTCTATGTTGAGCTGTCACACAAACAAGACACTTAATTTCTTTTCGGCTTTTTAATTCTTGAACTAGTGGAGCCATTTTTATAGCTTCAGGTCTAGTTCCAAAAATTGTCATTACTTTAACCATTTTTTACCTACTTTCTTTTTAATTTTTATATTTTATACATGTATCTTTTTATTTTTATGTTTAAATAGAATGTCTGTTTTTAAAACAAAAAAAAGTAAAATAATCATTAAAATAATGTATAAAATAATTGCTATTTTATTATCACCAATAACATAAAATATTGATACGGTGGAAAATAAAATGTTGATAAAATAAATAATTAATATAGTCTTTCTAGCAGAAAAATTCATCTTTAATAATTGATGATGGAGATGATCTTTATCTGGTTTGCCAATTGATTCGCCCTTTAATAATCTTCTTAAAATGGCAAATAGAGTATCAAAAATTGGGATTGCTAATATAACTAGTGGTACTATCAATGAAGTTATTGTTGCCATTTTGAATCCTAATAAAGATATAACTGCAATCATAAATCCTAAAAACAAACTTCCAGAATCACCCATAAATATTTTTGCAGGTGGGGAATTGTGTCCTAAAAAACCTATTGTTGCTCCAAGCATAATTAATGATAAAATAATATCTAATCCACCTATCTTATTTAAAATAATTGCAATAATTGCGATAGTTGCAAAGTTTATGGCACTTATTCCTGCTGCTAAACCATCTAAACCATCAATTAAATTAATGGCGTTAGCTATAGCCACTATAAAAATTACAGATAAGACTGTGCCTATCCAATACGAAAAATTTAAATGCAATCCTAAAAATGTTATTTCAGTAAAATAGGTACTACCATAAAATACTACTATTGATGCAGCTAATATTTGAAACAAAAATTTAGTTCTAGCTCTTATTGGCTTAATATCGTCTATAAAACCTGTCAAAACAATAATAAATGCTCCAATTAATATAGATAGCATTTGGGTAGTTGGCTCCCCATATATCATATAACCTATTATAAATGCTCCAAATATGGCTAGTCCACCACATCTTGGCATTGGTACTTTATGTACTTTTCTTTCATTCGGCTCATCTATTGCACCTACATGATGGGCTATTCTTTTTGCCAAATATGTTAATAAATAACTTGATATAATTGTAACTAATAATATTAGATAAATAGAATATCCGTTTACTTCAAGATTCATACCCTCACCTAGTAATATCATATCATATTTATTTATAAAAAAAAAGAAAAGAACTTTAAATAATATATAAAAGATATTATTTTTTTTGCTTTTTCTTTTCTTTTTTTATTTCCAAAATAAATTTGATATTATTTTTATAAAATCTTTTTAAACGACTTGGTTCTGTTACTATTCTATATAACCATTCTAAATTTAGCTTAATAAAAATTTTGGGTGCTCTCTTTTTATGTCCACTTATTACATCAAAAGAGCCACCAACACCTACAAATATTCCTTTTTTAAATTTATCAAGATATTTATAAATTAATTTTTCTTGTTCTGGTATTCCTAAAGCTACTAAAACAATATCTGGCTCTTTTTTTATTATTTCATTCATTACTTTATCTCTATCTTTAACATAACCATTTTGAGCTCCTACTACTTTTATGTTAGGATATTTTTCTTTTACTACTTTTAATAAATCATCCATTACTTCGTTTTTTGCCCCAAAGAAATAAATGCTTTTTTTTAATTTATTTCCTAATTCTAAAAGTTCATTTGCAATGTCAATCCCTGCAATTCGCTCTTTAACATCTATTTTTAAAATTTTAGCAGCCTTAACTACTCCAATACCATCTGCAACACTTATTGTGTTTTTATCATTTAATAATTTATTTATAATGTTGTCTGTTGTTGAATATTTTAATGTTTCTGGATTAGCAGTAACAATAATTTTTTTTTCTTCTTTAATAAGCATATTATTTAGATCATTAAAAAAAGTTTCTTTATCTTTTGTATATAGTTTCTCTAGTTTTTCTTTATACATATTTTACCTCTTTTCTAATAATTTTATCCAAAGCTTTTGAACTTCTTTAATACTATATTTTTCTTTTTTCTTAGTAATTAATTTTACTTTTTCTTTTAATTTTGACCTATTATTAAGAAAATATAATATTTTTTTTGCCATTAAATCAATATCTCTATTTGGTATTAAAATCTCTCTATCATTTTCAAGTACTTCACAAGCTCCTTGAGCACTGTCAAAAGCTATAGGAAGTATCCCTGCTTCCATTGCTTCTAATAAAACAATTCCAAATGATTCAGTATACGAAGTCATTATAAATAAAGAACTTTTTGATAAATATTTAGAAATATTTTCACTATTTAAAAATCCTAATAAATGTACATTTTTTTCTAAATTATATTTAGCTATTTTATCTATTAATAACTCTTTTTCTGGTCCATCACCAATAATGAATAATTCAATTTTTTTATCATAACTATATACTTTTTTCATGACTTCAATTAAATCTAAATAACCTTTTTCATTACTTAATCTTCCAACACTAATAAGTTTATTGTTATTTAATTTAGATTTTTCTTCTATTTGTATATCATATGCATTAGGTATATAAACACACTTCGTGGATGTTTTATTTTTGTAAAAATCATATAGTTCTTTAGAAACTAAAACAAAATAATCCATTTTTTTTATGCAACGCAAAGTTTTAGTAATGTATTTTTTATTATTGTTATGATGATTATGTTCAGTTGCTATTTTAATTATTCCTTTTTTAGCATATTTTCCAACATATTTATTGTGAAAATCTCTAGTTGTTATTATATAATCACTTTTTATGTTTTTGATTGCCTTTATATTTCGCATTCTTTTTAAATATAATAATTTTATTGATTTATAACCTTCTTTAAATATTTTAATCAAATTAAAATGTTTAATCGCTGCTTTAAATTCTTTTCGATTCGATATATCGTTTATAAGGTATTTAATTTTTGCACCAGAAAAATCATATAACTTATCTTTACTTTTGTAAGTAAAAATTATCTCTAATTCATAAAAATCTTTTAGCATTAAACATAATGTAGAAATATATTTTTCTGCGCCCCCCACTCCGTCGTGAAGTGCTAAAATTGTTATTTTTTCCATATTTAATTATTCCTAGATATATATTTGTGATATATTTCTGCTTTCTTAGAAGTATTTATATTTAATTTAATACTTTTCATGATTTTATATTTTAATGATTTTTTATTTTCTAACCATGTTCCTGTAAAAACATGTATTGACACAGAATCTTTTGACGGATTACAAAATATATAATCAGGATAAACTGCTATTCCATCTTTTAACTCTTGATAATTATTGCCTAATTTACAGTTATAATCATTTATTAAAATATTGGATACTGAAATAGTGTTATTGCTTTTAAAATCAAAATTATAGCTATCTAAATTATTATAATAATCTAGCATCTTTTTTAATAATGGATGGTGCTTTTGAGCACCAAATACGGCTGTAAATGGATGAGTATCATTTTCAAATCCTACAAATGCTTCATGTTTTAAGTAAGAATCAAAATTTTTTAGTAATATAACATCAGTGTCTAAATATATTCCACCTTCATTGTAAATGACATATGCTCTTATATAATCACTAACATAAGCCCATTTTTTTGCTTCATAAGCAGCTTTACAAAATGGATGTGAATTAATATCAAAATTTGACTCGTTCCATTCTTTTATTTCATATCCATCTAAATGTTTTTTCCAGCTATTCATACATTTTTGAATATCTTTTGGTTTAGGATTTCCTCCAACCCACACATAGTGAATTATTTTTGGTATTTTATTTTTTTCTCGCATTATTAACCTCCTTTTTTGTAATTGTAACAAATGGAAAAATACACAAAAATTTTGTAATGCTCACCATTTTTTCAAAATCTTTATCATTTGATACCTCTATGTTTTTAAATCCGATTTTCATTTCATTTATTATTTTTAAATAAATTGGAGACAAATTGTTGTTTATTAAATCATTATTAAATTTTCGCATATCTTTACCATAATAGATAAAATCATCTCCTATATGTTTTATTTTAATGGTACGATCATTATTTTTTTTATAAAAAAATAATAAATTATTTAAGAAAAGATTAGTTTTGTATTCATTCTTATATCTTTTTTTTAAAATAAATTTTATTATTTTTTCTTTATTTTTGCTTTCTCTTTTTTTATAATATGGGATATAGTTCATATTTAATTTATTTAATACTCTAAATATAAAATATTGTAATTTATAAAATGGGATATCATAATATTTCATTAGCGAAGTTGCTGTTCTTAATTCGCCATTTATGACATTTAATTTGCCAATGGGATTATTAATATAATTGCCTTCATAGCATCTGTATTTAAAAAACGGGAAATCTACATTACAAACATTTAGCATTCTTGGTTCTTCTGTTAGATTTAACCAAAACGGGGTATTCCATATAAGATAGTTGTTTTTAATGCTTGTTATAAAGCTTTTATATGTAAAGAATGCAGAGTCAATATACAAGTTTCTTCCTAGCCACAGTAATTGTAAGGCTAGTATACTTTCATTGGATACATAATCTTTCACATTTAATCTTCCATTTATCTCTGATTTTTCATTAATTATTAGTGGGCTTGAAATAATTGCGTCTACTTCCCTTTTATTAAATTCCCGCAATACCTTTTCTAATAACGTACTATCTGCTAATAAGTCGTCAGAATGTAAAATATAGATATAATCCCCCGTTATATGAGAAAAAACATATAATATTGCATTTAATTGATCCTGATTATCGTGATGATAATACTTAATCCTTTTTTCTTTATGCTCTTTTATAAAGTTTTTAACTACTTCTTTAGTGTTATCTGTAGATCCATCATCAGAAATTAAAAGTTCCCAATTTTGATAGGTTTGATTTACAACAGAATTTAAACTTTCATTAATACTTTCTGCATCATTATATGTTGGCATAATTATAGTAAACTTCATATACATTCCCTTTCTATTTATTATCATAACATAATATTTTTTATTTTTAAAGTTTTATTGGTAAGGGTCGCTTACTGTTTACTTTTTTTTGCTCTTTTGTTAGAATTATATTGGTGATAAAAGTGAAAAAGTTGTGGAATGTTTTAAAAAATAATATTGTTAATGTATTTTTTTTAATATTTATTATTTATTATTTGTTTTCTTGTAGCTATTATATGTATCAAAATCCTAATTTCAAATGTGGCTTTGCAATTATATTAATGATTATTGCTTATTACTTTATTTTTAAATTACTAAAAAAGATTCAAAAAAAAGATGAACAAAAGTTGAAAGTCATTATTGTTCTATTCTCATTTCTAATTTATTTAATTTGGGATTTATTCAATGAAACACCAACTATAAGTGATTATGACGTACTATGGAATGCTGCTAAAAGCGTTGCTGATGGAACTTTTGCTTCTCAAGCTTTTGATATTACTAATTATTTTTATTGGTGGAACCATCAAATTGGATATACTATTATTTTAGGAGGAATTGTAAAAATAATAGGACATCGTTTATTCCTTATGAAAATTATCGAATTTTTGATGTTAGCTTTTTCTAATCTTTTATTTTATAATTTATCCAAAAAATTTTTTTCAAAAGAAGTATCTTTGTTAAACACAATTATTTATTCAACTTATTTATTTAATATAGGTGGCAGTGGAATTATTAATAACCAGCATATGTCTATTTTCTTTATACTGATAGCATTTAATCTTTTCTTTAAAAATGACAAATTTTATAATAAAATCTTTTCCGCTATTTTTTTAGCACTTGCTTATATTGTAAGACCAACTACTATTGTTTTCTTAATTGCTATTATTTTATATTTGTTTTGGAAATGGATAAAAGCTTTTAACTTTAAAAATTTTAAAACTAGTTTGTTACACTGTTTATTGATAATCATTTCTTTTTTCACTATTGCTTATGGATTTGATTTTATTTTGATTAAAACACAAACGATTCCTGATTCATTTTTAACCGCACATTGTCCTTACTATAAGTTTATTTTAGGCATTCAATGGCAAAATATGCATGGTGAGGGAACTTATGATGATTTAGTTTACTATGATTGGGATTACGATACTTATAATTATGATGCTAAAAATTATTTGACTAGTAAATATAAAACACGTTTTACTATAGACATTTTACCTTTTTGGTATAATAAAATGATACGTTTTGCCGCTTATCCAGATAGTCAAATTGATTTTGCCGGTACTACAGAAAATGATATTGTTGCAGGTATGATTAAGTACTATGGCTATGCTCAATATATATTGAGTCTTATATGTGTTTTTTCATATATTTATCTTTCTATTAAAAAGAAAAATGATACTGAACATATTGATTTGTTTAAAATTGCGTTTGTAGGTTTTTTCCTTGCTCATCTTCTTGTTGAAGTTCAACCTAGATATCGTTTTGAGCAGTATTTTATAATCGCTTTGTTAGTAGGACCTTCTTTAAATTTATTCTATAATTATTTAATTAAACTAAAAAAATCATTTATTGTTAACTCTAAAAGTTGCAATGAATGATTTTGAAATTAGTCTGTAAGATTTTAAACCTTGTTGAGTATTTTTATAAAAAATTAGAGAAAATAAAAACATAACGCTACAGTTTAATGGGTTATGTTTTTTAATTTTACAGGTTTAGCTATGTAATTGAATTATTTTTAAAAATTTCTGTTACTAAATAACCCAAAACATATCCTAAAATAATTGTAATTCCTAAATTATCTAGCATATTACCAGAATAGAGTGCAGCACATAATAATAAGCCGACTCCAAGACAAAGACTGGTATTTTTCATGTTTAACTTTTCTTTATTTATTAATATAGAAATTATACATATAATTAATAATAACACTAATGGCCCTAAAAGCAGAATTGTACCAATAATCCCTAAAGAGTAATATTGATATAAAAAGTCTCGCTCTAAATTAAATATTTTAGATGTCCTACTATACGTAATTCCCATGTAATCATCTAGAGGAGAATCATTGATTTCCTTTATTCTATCAAATATTCTGGCTTGAATATACCTGTTATTTGCTTTCATCTCATCGCTTTCATTTAAAATAATGTCTGCCCAAAAATTATAGTCATATAAGTAGGAATAAGAATTTATAAATAAATAAGACATAATTCCTATTTTGTCTTTATTAATATAAATGTACTTTTTTATTGTTTTTTCTCTTTTCTCTTCATTTTCTATGTCATAAATTTCCTCGAGTGTCGTATATTGACTAATATCTACTTCTTCTAAATCGCTTTCGTTGGTTATAGTATTACTCGGATTATTGTGTTGATTATCTGGGTCTTTTAATTCTGATTCTGGTTTACTTTCAGAATCAGATTCACTATTCTGATACATTTCATTAGTCAAATAAACTCTTTGCATCGTTGGCGAGATTGGTAATAGACCTATTCCGATTGCAATAATAACTATTGTTACAAGCAAATGCCCAAAATTAAATTGTAATTCTTTTTTTATTAATGTAAAAAATAAATAGATAAAAAGCATCATTAATGCAACTATCATAAATCCTAAAGTACACGCTTTGGTTCCGGCCATAAATAATGCTAACATATTAAATACTATCACTGTTAAATAAAGATATTTTTTTTCTTTATAATATAAGCTATATATGTATGGCGTTATTAGTAAAAGTGGAGTCATAACAATGGTTGCATAGAAAAATCCTCTAGTTGATGCATTAGCATAGCTGATCTCTTTAAAAAACCAATCAAAAATATTATATGATATATTAAAATCGTAATAGCTTGATCTAGCTAGTAAAAAAATATTAGATACTATAACACTTAAAGAAACAATTAAGCTGTAGATGATTAAAGTTCTTTTAAAGCATTTTTCATTTAATTCAATATTATTAATATAATAAATTAAAAATAAGGGAAAAGCATATCTGCTTAAATACAATATTTCCTCTTGCCATGAAAAGTCAAAATTGCCAGGAATTAAAGAATTAAAATTTGTCGCATTAAAATAGTGTAATATATAATATCCGATTAAGAGAATAGCATATATAATCAATATCTTTCTGTTTTTTTTAAAACGAGTTTGAATAAATAACAATATAATAATTAATCCTAATAAAGTATACCTAATAATAGTAGATAATTTGAAACCAAAAAACTCTAAACATGGATTATTATACATAAAATACGTATCTAAAAATGGTTCAATTAAAACTAATACAGATAGTAATATAATATTCATTTTTTTCATTTCTTACTCCTTAAAAAATATATGTCTGTTTTTATTTTAGCATAAGTATTTTTTCTATACAATTATTTTTTATTCACTGTACTTTCCCTTTACTTTTATAAATTCAATGCCTCGAGCAGTTAATTTTCTAAACGATTTAAAGCATATATAAAATATAATAAATAAAATTACACCAATAATAATTGCATAAATTAAAACTGAAACTATCCATGCAAAGAGATTGTTAAATGTTAAATCCAATATATTAAATAGAAATATAAATGCTATGTTTATTAAAAATACTACACCAAATTTCGAAAAATATTGAAAATAATTCTTGTGAAAAATATTTTTAAAAATATATATTGGATTTTGTAAAAACGAAGTAAGTAATTTGGCTAAAATTGTACCTATTAATACTCCTGATAATCCTAATAGCTTTATTAAAGCGAGAGATATTATGATGTTTAATATTGCTTCTAAAATAGTTGCCATTTTTGTTTCTTTAAATAATCCTTTACTGTTTATAATAATAACTATTGGTTTATCAATTATTACTTGGAAAGCTGAAAAGCAAAACAAGAATAAAGTAAAGTTATTTACTACATATTCTGATCCAACCCAAAAAGTTATTAGCCCAGTTAAAAAGCCATATAACATAATATTTACAAAGCTAGCTATAAATAAAAATAAAGTGTTTATTTCATGAAATATACTAATTGACTTTTCCTCTTCTTCTTTAAACAGTGCATTGGCAAAACTAGGCGTAAGCCCTGATGAAACTAAATAAATCAAATCTCCAATAAATTTGGTGATATAAACATATGAAGAATAAATTACTACGCTTAATGGATTTATAAAAGCAGATATTAAAATTATATCTGTATTAGAATTTAATAAATCTGCACCTTTTCTCCATATAATATCTTTTGTTCCTTTTAAGTATTTCTTATTAAATGTTTTATCATTTTTTAACCAAGAGTACATTTTATAAATCTTTTTGTTTATATAATGGTCTATAATTATTGTAAGAAAAATGCTTGGCAATAATATAATTAGATAATCTACTCCAATTAAAACTAAAATAATTTCAATAATTGATTCTAATATTCTTATCCCTTTCAAAGCAATATTGACTTTATATATTTTTTGGTCCGCCTCTAAAACATATCTTGGTGCTACAAAAAAGTAATCTATTACATTTCGAATAATAAATATGATAAAAACTAGCTGTATATAAGCGGCTGGTAAATTTGCTTTTGTTAAAAATTGGACAAAAAAGCTGATTATTAGTGCAATGAATATCATAATAATTCCAATAATTTTATAGAATTTTTTTGATGAGCTGTAAATCTTATTTATTTCTTTTTTATCATCTTTAGCAAATGCTTGATATAGTTGCTTGTTAATTAATAAGCCAAATCCTATATCTGTTATAGCTAAATAGCTAAATAATTGTCCAAATAACTGATTTAAAGAATAAATATCATTACTTAAGCCGTTAATAAACACTCTAACTTTAACAAAACCTATTAAACCTACAATTACTGTTAATGTCACCGCTGATATAATATTTTTTAAAGATTTCTTCGTTCTCATTTATTTCACCACTTAGAATATTATACCAAATATTATTTTTTTAGAAAAGTAACAATATCATTTTATTTTTAGTATAAACAGATGTTTACTTTTAATTATTTGTTAAATATATGAAGTGTAAAATTAGGATTTAATAAAAAACACTTGAATTTTATACAGCGATATATTTTTTTTAGTTTTGTAGTTGGTGCTTTGAGTGCATATTTATAATATTCTTTAAAATAATATTTTAAAACTTTTTGGTATTCCTTATCGCATTTTTTATAAACAGACATAATTCGTGATAATAGTTGCACAGCTGTTATTTTCATTAATTTGTCTTGATTCTTTTTTTGATAATATTTAAATATTTGAACTCTTGCATTTACTACTTCCATACTATTAATTGAAAATTTTTTTATATCATATTTTCTGTGCGGTATTAAATAATAATATAGGATATTTTTCAATATAACTACTCTATTAGTGTTTTCTAAAACATACGTTAAAAATATATAGTCTTCACTATAATTAAATTGAGGAAATTGTTCTTTATTTAAAATTGATTTTTTAAATAACTTGTGTGTTACAAAGTCGGTTATATTATTTAGATTTGCATATTTTTCCTTGATAAAATCTTTTTGATTCATTATTTCATCTTTTAAAATAATCTTGTCTAAATTATGATTCTGTTCATCTATTTTTTGTACAGAGCATTCACAAATATCAGCATTATATTTTATAATACATTCCAACATTTTTTTAACATAATCTTTGTGAACATAGTCGTCTGAATCAACAAATGTTATAAAATTTCCTTTTGCATTTTTTAAGCCAAAATTTCTGGCTGCACTTACTCCCTTGTTTTTTTGCTCTAAAAAAATAATCCTCTTATCTTTGTTTTTTAGTTCAATACATATATTTCTTGAATTATCTGTTGAACCATCATTTATTAATATTATTTCTATATTGCTATAGGTCTGTTTAATTAAACTTTCAATGCATTTTTTTAAATATTTTTCAGTATTATAAACCGGAATAATTATTGATACCTTTTCTTTCATTTTTTCTCCTTTTTAATCATTATAATTTATATTACTTGACCAGTAATAATTAACTTTAATAAATTCATCAATCATATATTGATAATTGCTATTTGATGGAAAAACATATTCTCCGTTTTCTTTATAATATATTTGATTAATTACTTCTATTTGTTTTTTTAATTCACTAGTATATTTTAAGTATTCATTTCCTTTATATCCAATATATTCAAATAATTCATTCATTATAAAATTTGGACTAATTGTATTTAATTTGCCAACAAAATCTCTATTTAATATTTTTTTAGCACTGTCATTCGCATGTATTACATATGGAATACTATAATAATTTTCAAATCCTTCTATTGTTGATAAATCCATACTAATTCCTAATTCTTCGTAGGCATAATTTTCCTCACCTAAATATGGATTGTGATCACCAAAAAAAATCAAAATAGTAGGTTTTTCGTAATTGTCTAAATATTCAACTAGTTCATATAATGCTTCATTTGCATCTTTTATACCTTTTAAATAGTTATTGATTGTATTATATGTTTCAGATGTATAACCTTTATTTTCAATATACATTTCTGCTAAATTGTTACTATTATATGGCCCATGATTTTGATATGTAACAGAAAAATTAAAATAATAATTTTCTTTATTATTTGCATCCTCTAAATTTTTTATAATTTCTGAATATAATTCATGGTCATTAGCAAAACTTGCCCATCCATTATGTACCCAAAATTTGTTTTCATAATTCCAATAATTATCAAATCCTAAATTAGCATTTATAGTATTTCTATTATAGAAAGCTCCATATATTGGATGCATTGCTTCAACTATATACCCTTGTTCTTTAAAATATCTTGCATAAGAATTTGTTGCTTTTCTAAATGAAGGAAATTCATAATACCCAGTAATAAAATGCCTTTCAGTACTAATTGTTCCACCGCCAAAAATATCTACTATAATATTCCCGTACAATGATTTTTTCTCTATTGCGTGTAATTTTTCATAAACATTATTTGTAAATGTAATTGAATCAAATTTAGAAAAATCATTATACGCTTCTAGCATAATTGCTATAATATTCACTTTCTTGTCTTCTAGAATATCATCATATGTATATTTGCTTAAAATTTTTTTAACTTCTTTTTCTTCATAACCATTTGGTTTGTTATAAAGAATTTCTGTACTGCTATAAATAAATGGATATATTAAACCTCTTATTTGTGATTGCCTTGTTGCTATCCAAATATTTATATTTTCAGTATTACCTACATTATTATAAATTTCAGCGTTAATATATATTTTTTGATAAACAAAAAAACTAATTACTAGTAATATTATTGTTATAGGAATTGAATATTTTCTTTTTATGTTTAATTTTTTATAATATTTTCTTAGCAATATTATAATTAAAATACAAAATATTATACAAATTAAAGTATACCAACGTATTATAATATCATATCTTTCTGTCATAATAAAGGCTTCTTTAAAAAGAGCAATATCTTCAAATTTAAATACATCATCACGATAATATAATTTTGTTTTATTAATAATTCCAACAATAAATACCAAAATAGATGTTAAAGAAAAAGAAATCCATAATCTTTTTGTCGCAAAGAATAAAACGACTATAATTAATAAAATTGGAAGTAAATTTAATAGCATTAATTTTATATCATTCAAATAGTTTCCAATCATAACGGCGTCTAGATAAACTGTTGTAAAAGTAAACGATATAAATGATAGTAGTATAGATAAAATTATAGGCATTAAATATCTAAACACTTTACTTAAAGCAAAATTTATTTTGTTTTCCGTATAGTTAATAAATAAAAAGCCCTTTTTTACATAAATATATTTTGATTTAAATAAGTCAATATTTTTAAAAGTGCTATAATAAGACTCTTGAAAATTATCTTCAATTTTGTAAATTTGATTTGTATAGTTTATAATATCTAATTCATAATTTTGATTTAACTTTGTCGCAATTAATTTTTCTTTTTTTAAAAACGGCTTTACTAATAATTCTGGACTAGTAGAAAAAATAATATTATCATCAGAATATTTATCTATATACCATTCATTTATTTTTTTTTGATGTGTTTTTTTAAATTCTTTTATTAGCAAATCTACATTATTTAGATTATTTAAATATTTATGATATTTTTCTTTTTTTGCAAATTCAGCTTTTAAAGATATTAGACTTAATACAAAGTATAAAATATGAATAAAAATGTAAGCATACAACTTTTTCTTTTTCTTACAACAGAAAAAGAAAAAATCTCTATCAATATTTCCATTGTAAATTATTTTATTAAACTGTTATATCTTTTTCAATTAAAAACCTCCTTTAATTCAAATTTATTTTAGCACAAATTATTCTAATCATACAAATTATAGTTATTAAAAACGACATGAAAAATTTTCTTCACGTCTACATCATAATTAATTACCTAAAATAAACTATAAAATTGTACGGCAATGTTGCAATTCTTGATAATGCGATTAACAAACATTTTGATTTATATTCATTAATTGGCTTTAATAGTTTTTCTTTTTTTATTAATTCACATAATTTATTTAATTCTTCTTCACTTATAAAGAAAGTTGCTAATAAAACAAATTCAATTATAAATGTTAGAATAAATATAATTAATCCTAAATGTATTATTGATATGTTATTAACAAAAGCCCCTAAGATAATAAATAAATAACAGATTATCACTAAAAAAGAATTTAATTTTCTTCCAATAACTACATTTTTTCTTTCTTTATTTGTTTCTAATGCAATATTAATAGCAACAATGCTAGCATAAATATTTTCACCATCAAACACTTCTTTTGATAATTTTATTGTATTTCTTTCCTTATCATAATAATCTAAAAATTGGGGACTTTTTACAATAATATGTGGTTCTTCACCACAAAACTTTGTTGATAACTTTTTAGCAATCTCGAAGCCGGATAAGCCTGTTTCATTTTTTATATTTTTGATTGTTTTTACTACACTTCTAAATAGAATGTTAATCAAAATAATTAACAAAAGTACAATTATAAAAAGAATATCAATAATCATTATTTTACCTCATAAATTGTTCCTTCACGGGTATCTTTTAAAACAATTCCTTTGCTTGCTAATTCTTCGCGAATAGTATCCGCTAACGAAAAATCTTTATTTTTTTTAGCCATATTTCTTTTTTCTATCATTTCGTAAATGTAAGTTTCATCTATTTCTTTTGTATCTTTTTTTAATAGGTCTAAGGACAACACTTTATCCATTTCTTTTATGATTTCTATTTTAGTAGAATCGGTCGTGTTTTCCTTTAAAATGTCATATAGCAACGTTAAAGCATTAGCTGTATTCATATCATCTTCTAGACATCCTTTAAATTTAGTAACATATGTTTCTTTTACATCTTTGTTTACATCAGCACCATTTTTTAAGCTTAGTATTTTATTTTTCAATTTTCTATAAGCATTTTGAGCTCCGTTTAAGTTGTCTAAACTAAAAGTTAATTGCTTGCGGTAGTGACTTTGAAGAACCATAAAACGATAACTCAAGGGATTAAATCCTAAACTTTCTAAATAAGATAAAGTTAAAACTTCCCCTTTAGATTTACTCATTTTACCGGTTGCATCATTTAAATGTTCACCATGAACCCAGTATTTACACCAATCATGGCCTATAAATGCCTCACTTTGAGCTATTTCGTTAGTATGATGAGGAAATATGTTATCAACACCACCACAATGAATGTCTAGATACGGCCCTAAATATTTTAACGAAATACCAGTACATTCAATATGCCATCCTGGGTATCCTTTGCCAAAAGGACTATCCCATTTTAATTCCTGACTATCAAATTTTGATTTGGTAAACCATAATGCAAAATCCGTTTTATTTTTCTTGTTAGTATCTTCTTCAACAGTATCTCTTACTCCACTAATTAGTTCTTCGCCATCTTGATTAGTTAGTTTATAGTAATTTTTAAGTTTCCCCGTATCAAAATAAACGTTTCCTCCAGCTTTATAAGCATATCCTGTATCTAATAATTTAGTAATTATTTTTATGTACTCATCAATATTTTCTGTAGCTGGACTAACTATGTCAGGTTTTTTAATATTTAATTTGTTTATATCTTTGAAAAAAGCATCAGTATAAAATTTAGCTATGTCTAAAACTGTTTTATTTTCTTTTTTAGCACTGCTAACCATTTTATCATCACCTGTATCAGCATCACTAGTTAAATGGCCAACATCAGTAATGTTCATTACCCTTGTTACATTATATCCTATATACCTTAAGCTTTTTTCTAAAATATCTTCCATAATATAAGTTCTTAAATTACCAATATGAGCATAGCTATAAACAGTAGGACCACATGTATACATTTTAACTTTTTCCGCTTCCCAAGGAATAAATTCTTCAACTTTTTTAGTTAATGTATTATATATTTTCATTTTGTTTTTCCTTTCTTGATATTATTATATTATAAAAATAGTTTTATTAAAAGTTTTATTGCAAAAATAAAAGCTATTATAATTGTTAGTTATAATAGCTTAAAACTATTTTCTTTCTTTTTTAAAACACAAAAACCAATCTAAGCAGTATGTTTCAGCATCTTTGTTTTCAACTCGTTCTTTGGCTAAGCCACATGAACCTGGAGCAGGCATAATTACATCGTCACCTGGCATCCAATTTGCAGGTGTTGCTATTCCTTCTGCATCAGCTTTTTGTAAACCTTCAATAACTCTTTTTATTTCTGCAAAATTTCTTCCTAGTGATTGTGGATAATACATAATTGTTCTAATTTTAGCTTCAGGATCGATAAAGAATACCGCTCTTACAGCTTGAGTAGTTGATTCCTTTGGCGAAATCATACCAAATTTATTGGCTACCTCCATCTTTATATCTTCAATTACAGGAAATTTTACTTCAAGATTTTCTAGTCCGTTCCATTTAATCTTTTCTTTAATAGTTCTTAACCATGCAATGTGCGCATAAATACTGTCTATTGATAAGCCAATTAATTCAACATTCATTTTTTTAAATTCTTCTTGCATACTTGCAAATGTCATAAATTCCGTAGTACATACAGGCGTAAAATCCGCTGGGTGAGAAAATAATATAACCCACTTTCCTCTATAATCTTCAGGAAAATTTATTTCTCCTTGAGTAGTCTTAGCTATAAAGTGCGGCGCTTCTTCACCTATTCTTGGCATATTATAAACTTGTTTTTCTTCCGTTTCCATATTTTTCCTCCTTATTTAAACAGTCTTCACATATACCTATGAAGTTTATCTCGTAATCCACTATTAAATTGTTTTCAATTTTATGACTTAAATCAATTTTATCTTTAACATCTATAATTTTTTGACATTTTTTACATATAAAATGGTTATGTTTTTCTTTCAAATTGTCAAAACAATCTTTGTCATTCATTTTGATCTTTTTTATTTTCCCTTCTTCTACTAACTGGTTTAAATTACGATATACAGTTCCTAAACTGATATTAGATAAAACTTTTCTCGCTTTTAAATATATTTTATCAGCAGATAAGTGGTCAAATGAATTACTTACTATATTAAAAATTAATTCTTTTTGTTTTGTATTTCGCATTTTTTCTCCTTAATAGTAATGATTACTAATAACAGTATATCATATGGCGCTATAGATTACAATATTTTTTATTTGTTTTACATTTAAAATTTAATCATTTGTTAGTATTTACAGCCATGACAAAAGATAAGTGATGTTCACTTATTTTTTTAATGCTTGTAATTCAGCAAAAGTATAAGGATTA
>CASEOP010000071.1 GCA_949289505.1 uncultured Mycoplasmatota bacterium | reverse complement strand
GCACGATGGGTTCTGTGAGGGGCAATGAGACAACCCTCTCACTAAGAAAAGAAAGAGAGGTGGAGTCGAGACTTGTCTACTCGACATTATATGCTTAATAAACATGGTTGGGGAATCAAGGAAATGTTGGTTCTTTCAGGAATATTAGTTTTATTTTTGATTATAGCTATTTATTATATATATACTCTTTATAGTGATTTTGATAAAGAATTAGGAAATAATTATTATGTTTCAATGGAAGAAGATTTAAAAAGTAGAGCATCAATATATTTAGATGATTATTATGAAAATGAATTGACTTCAAAAGATATAGTTATTTCTAGAAATGTTTTAAAAATGTATGATTTAGATATGACTTTAAAAGATAAAAATGGTAATTTATGTAGTGGATATGTAGTTGCTAATAAAGATGGGATTAAAGCTTATATATCTTGTGAAGAATATGTGACTAGTGGATATGAAAAACGGAGTGACTAATGAAGAAAGCAAAATTATTGTTTATTATTTGGGGAGTAATAGTGGTTATTATTGTTGGACTTTTTACGGCAATGGGATTTATACTTGAATCTAAAGCAAAAGATTATGAAAAATATGAAAATAAAATGGTGGAGGCAGCAAAAGATTATGTTTTTGATAATATTTTGTTAGAAAGCGATGATGAATTAATTATTAAATTAAACGAATTAATAGAAGGTAGCTATATAGATACAAATACAGTTAATAATGATGTTTGTGAGGGATATGTAATTATTAAAAGTAATGGAGATATATCATATCAAGCTTTTATCAAATGTAAAAATTATCAGACACTCAATTATAGAAAAAAATAAGAACGTATGCACGTTCTTTATTCAGTTCTAAGAGCTTCAACTGGATCTTTTTTGCTTGCCATTTTAGCAGGTATTAATCCAGCTATAATAGTTAAAATAATACTTATTATAACCAAGATTATTGCCCCTTTTATTGGGAGACTAGCAATAGTTGATATTCCGGCTAAATTATTTATAATCATATTAATTGGAATATTTAGTAAAATAGTTATTATGATTCCTAATATGCCTGCACTTGCACCAATAATAAGCGTTTCAGCATTAAAAACACGAGATATATCTTTTTTAGATGCCCCTATACTTCTTAGAATTCCTATTTCTTTAGTTCTTTCAAGAACTGATATATAAGTAATTATACCAATCATTATGGAAGAAACTACTAAAGATATGCTTACAAAGCTTATTAGTGCATAACTAATTATATTTATGATGTTTGATACACCACTCATCATAATTTCAATAATATCTGTGTAACTAATTTGATTTTCCTCAGTTGTATTTTTATTATAATCAGTTATTAGATTAGATAAAGTTTCTTTGGAATCAAAATCTTTGGCGTAAATATTTATAGTACTTGGTTTATCTAAATTTACAATACCAATTTTTTTTAGGTTAGAATCATATGTTGCTTTAGCATTTTCTTGATAATTTTCTAAAATTTCGGTTAATTCACTTTGGCTTAGTGAAGCTAAATAGGCTTGTTCTTCTTTACTTAAATTATTAAAGTTAAATTCTTCATTGCTAAATTCTTTATTAGTAAAAATATTGATATTTTTATTAGCTAATTGTTCTTTAGCAATGGTACTTTCATTTATTTTTTTAATAACATATTCGGTTAGTTCTTTGGTATACATTATGCCACCATAGTTATTAGTTGTAATCATTTCTTCATTAGGTTTTATTATACCAACTATTTTAAGTTCTAAGGCATTTTGTAGAATATTATTCATATATTTTTCGTCATTATTTTTATCTATCCATAAATTATTTTCTTTGACATAATAGTCAGTATTTAATAAAACTTTATATTTTAAATTTAATAAATCTTCATATTCAAAAGACATTTCCTCTAAATTGGTTATTTCTTCACCTTTTAATAATGCTTCATATTTTTTTACTAATTCTTCACTATCTAATAAACCTATAGAATATAAAGTGTAATCACTTATGTAATTATCTTTATTTACCATGATTACAATTTCATTGTAATTTTTAGGTAATCTTCCACTTAATATATCGTATTGTTCTTCTATTAATGAAGGATTATCTATTAGTTCACTAAAGGCGTTGTAAGTGCTCATTCCTCCTGAGAACATATTACTCATTTGGTTCATTTGACTCATTCCTAGTTTTTCTGATATTTGCTCAGGGTTTACTAAAGTGTATTTATCTTCATTTTGTTTATATATATTTAAAGATAGATTATATGAATATTGGATAGCATTAGCATATTGGTTAAAAGTGTTTTTATTGTCGGTTATATATTTTTTGAATGCTTCTAAGTTATTGGTTTTAGCACCATTACTCATTAAGCTTAACATATCACTTGTCATATTCATTGAATATATTTTGTTATCGTTGTGATTTTCATAGGTATTTTGGTTATCCATGACAGTGTTTAATAATTTTTGAGTATCCATAGTTGTTTCTTGTAAGGTTATAGGATAGCTTGATAATGTATCTTCTTCTACTTTATTTATATAATTTTGCATGCCACTAGATAATGATAAAATTAGAGCTATACCTATTATGCCGATGGAACCGGCGAATGATACGAGTATTGTTCTTCCTTTTTTGGTCATAAGATTATTTAAACTTAGTGATAAAGCTGTTAAATAAGACATGCTTGTTTTATTTTTATTGAAGTTTTTGCTGTTTTTTTCTTCTTCATTAAATGGTTTTGAATCACTTGTTATTTCGCCGTCTAAAAGTTTTATAATTCTAGTTGAATATTTTTCTGCTAATTCGGGATTATGGGTAACCATAATTACAAGTTTAGTTTCAGCAATTTTTTTTAATAATTCCATTATCTGAATACTTGTTTTAGTGTCTAGGGCTCCTGTTGGTTCATCAGCTAGTAAAATGTCGGGATTAGATACTAAAGCTCTAGCAATAGCAACTCTTTGCATTTGCCCACCACTCATTTGATTTGGCTTTTTGTGGATTTGGTCTACTAAACCAACTGCTTTTAGCGCTTCAATTGCTCTTTTTTTTCGTTCCTCTTTTTTAATACCTGCTAGCGTTAGAGCTAGTTCAACATTGGCTAATACTGTTTGATGAGGAATTAAGTTGTAGTTTTGAAATACAAACCCTATATTGTGATTACGGTAAGAATCCCAATCTTTATCTTTAAAATTTTTGGTTGATTTACCATTTATTATTAAGTCTCCACTTGTATATTTGTCTAAGCCTCCTATAATGTTTAAAAGGGTGGTTTTACCGCATCCTGATGGACCTAAAATACTTACAAATTCCGTTTTACGAAATTTTAAGTTTAAGTTTTTTAATGCCTTTACGTTGTTTGCATTTGTTGTGTAGTTTTTGGTTATGTTTTTAAGTTCTAACATTGTTTATTCCTTTCTAATTTTTTATATTATGATTATATGCTTTTTGATTAGAATAGTCAATTAAATTG
>CASEOP010000070.1 GCA_949289505.1 uncultured Mycoplasmatota bacterium | reverse complement strand
TAATGGTGATGATGATATTAAAGAAGCTGTAAATATGTTTAAAGAATATGTTATGAATGAAACATTAGCAACGGAAATAACATTTAGGGAAAATATAAGTGCTGAATTAGATTTAAATGGTCATAAAGCTGGTATTATAACTAAGAGAGTTTAGGAGTAAACTTTCTTTTTTTAAGTGTGAGTTTAATATAGTCATTAGCCAACTCTTTTTTTATTTGTTTTCATACAATAAATAGGAGGAAGATTATGGAACACATATATAATATAATATCCTATTTATTAGGTGGTATAGATACACCAATAATAATTTTACTTATAATTATGTTTTATGTTTATTTAACTGGTTGGTGTAGAGTAATATTTACACATAGGAAAAATAAATTGATAGGGTTAAAAGGTATTATTAGGGATATTGGTTATTTAATAATTATATCTTTATCAGTTTTACTTGATAAAATTATGGGTAGTAGTGAAGCAATAAGGATACTTGTTATTTACTTTTTTATAGCTCATGAGGGGTTAATTATTTTAAAGTATTGGTGTAAAATGGGGCTTCCTCTACCACAAAAAATTTATAATACTTTAGAAAGTATAATGGGGGAGGAGGAAATAGATGAAACTAATGGCAGTGAGGAATAATGTTTTAAAAGGTGGTAAACATTATTTAACTAGCGATTATAATACCCGAAATGAATCTAGAAATAGTCATAATGGCATGGATTTAGTTGGAATAAATGGTATAGATGATATTATAGCAATAGAAGATGGTAAAGTGACTTATACAGGTTATGATAAAACTGGTGGGTACTGGATTAGTATAACTTCTAATAATATAGAACATCGTTACTTTCATTTGAAAGAAGGAACAATAAAAGTTAAAATGGGAGATGTTGTTAAAAAGGGGGATGTTATAGCAACGATGGGAAGTACGGGTAATGCTACTGGGGATTGCCTACATTTTGCAATATATAAAAATGGTTATGTTGATCCTTTACCATATTTAACAAATGAAAATCCTTTTAAGATGAACGAAAATAACGATGCTTTTACTACATTTGTCAAAGATTTGCAAATAGCTATTGGGGCAAATGTTGATGGTATAGCAGGAGCAGAAACACTTTCTAAAACACCAACGATCTCAACTAGTGTAGGTTGGAATCATAAAGCAGTTAAACCTCTACAAGTTTATTTGCAAAGTTTAGGTTATGATTTAGGTAAGTATGGTGTTGATGGAAAATTTGGTAATGATATGAAATCTTGTATAAAAAAATATCAAAAAGATGTAGGGCTAGATAATAAATATCAGGATGGCATTTTGACTTCTAAAATGTATACTTGGCAAAAACTATTGAAAATAAATTAAGAACTTATTAAATTCTTAATTTTTTTCTTTGTAATAAAATTGGATTGTAATTTTATGGAACATAACGTATAATTTATTTAGGACGGTGGTATTATGTGGGCTATGTGGTTGATTGTAGTTGTAATTTTAACTTTTTTAGAGTTAATTACAATTAATTTAGTTAGTATTTGGTTTATTTTAAGTGGTATTGTAAGTTTATTTTTATCATTTTTTATTAATTCGTTTTATGTACAGTTTTTTGTATTTGTAATTTTAGGCATTATATTAATGATATTAACTAGGCCATATTTGATGAAAAAAGTATCTACGACAAGAATAACAACTAATTTAGATAGAGTTATTGGAATGGAGGGAATAGTAACTGAAGAGATTAAAAAACATAGAATTGGCGAAGTAAAAGTTGATGGTAAAAAGTGGAGTGCGATTAGTAAGGAAGAAATACAAGTTGGTGAAATTGTTAATGTTAAAGATATTGATGGAGTAAAATTGATTGTGAGAAAGGGTGATAATTAATGGAAATATTAATAACAGTTTTAATTTTAATTTTTATATTAATAGTGCCAAATATAAAAATAGTTCCTCAAGCAAAAGCTTATGTTATTGAAAGATTGGGTAGTTATTATACTACATGGCAAAATGGCCTTCATATTAAAATACCTTTTGTAGATAGGATATCAAAAATAGTAAGTTTAAAAGAGACAGTTAAAGATTTTGCACCGCAACCTGTTATAACTAAAGATAATGTTACAATGCAAATAGATACAGTAGTTTATTATCAAATAACTGATCCTAAGTTATATACTTATGGAGTTGATGCTCCTGTTAGTGCAATTGAAAATTTGACGGCTACAACTTTGAGAAATATTATTGGTGAATTAGAACTTGATCAAACACTTACTAGTCGAGATATTATTAATAGCAAGATGAGGGCAATATTAGATGAAGCCACTGATCCTTGGGGGATTAAAGTTAATCGAGTTGAAGTTAAAAATATATTACCTCCTCGTGATATTCAAGAAGCAATGGAAAAGCAAATGAGAGCTGAAAGGGAACGAAGAGAAAAAATTCTTCAAGCTGAAGGTGAGAAAAAATCTAGTATTTTAATTGCTGAAGGGGAAAAAGAAAGTGCTATTTTAAGAGCTGAAGCTGAAGCCGAAAGTGCTATTCGGATTGCTGAGGGAAAGGCTGAGGCGATGATTAAAATAAAGGAAGCCGAGGCAAAAGGAATAGAACTACTAAAAAATGCTAAAGCTGATGGAGCAGTATTAACTTTAAAAAGTTATGAAGCTTTAGGTAAAGTAGCAGATGGTCAATCAACTAAACTTATTATACCAGCTAATCTACAAGATATTGCTACTTTTGGCACAACATTAATGGAGGTTATGAAGGATAAGAAATAGTCTTATCTTTTTAAAATTATGGAATATCATACAATAGAACCATTTTATAATAAAAATTCAAGGTTGTTAATTCTAGGTTCATTTCCTAGTGTTAAATCTAGGGAAGTCGGATTTTACTATGCTCACCCACAAAATAGATTTTGGAAGGTTTTAAAAACTGTGTATAATGAAGAAATAGATGATAAGAAAGAATTCTTGCTTAAACATCATATTGCTTTATATGATGTTTGTAATGCTTGTGAGATTAAGGGCTCTAGCGATGCATCAATAAGAAAGGTTATTCCTAATAATATTGATAAAATAATAGAAGAAACAATGATTAAAGTTATTATACTAAATGGAAAAACGGCGGCTAATTTATATAAAAAATATTTTAAAAACGTGAGGATAAAAACTTTTGAACTACCAAGTACTAGTGCAGCTAATGCTCATTTTTCTTTAGATATGTTGGTTGAGAAATATAGTATTGTTAAAAAGTTTACAAAATAAATGTAAAGCTGAAAAAAAGTTTGGTATTTTAAGTAAATGTGTTTTAAAAACATTTTATTTATGTTATACTTATTAAGGTGGTAAAGTAAATGAATAAATTTGGGTATTCTAAAGTTGAAATTTTGATAGTTATAGTTTTATTAGGAATAGTAGCATTTATTGCAATAAATAAAACGTCTTATGCATTTGCTGTTAATGAAAAAGATGCGGTAAATGAAGTTAAATATTTAATTGAAGTTCAAGCTAAAGATTATGCGATGGCTAATACTACATTGTTTGATGAAACTAGTACTACATATATTAGTGTTGATGATTTGGTAGAAGCTGGATATTTAATGGGGGATGCAAATGGTATTGTAACAGATCCTACTGATGAAAATAAAAATTTTAATGATAAAAAAGTAAAGTTGGAATATGATGAAGAAAATAATGATGTGAGTGCTACAGTTATTGATTAAGTAAGAAAATGCTTGCTTTTTTTTTTTTGAGTTTCGGTGAAAAAAATAGTTGACAAGAAAAAATCAGAAAATGTTGATAACTTTTTCTGAT
>CASEOP010000069.1 GCA_949289505.1 uncultured Mycoplasmatota bacterium | reverse complement strand
TTATTTATTAGAAGCAGGTGTTCATTTTGGACATCAAACAAAAAGATGGAATCCAAAGATGAAAGAATACATTTTTGGAGCAAGAGATGATATATATATTATCGATCTTGAAAAAACGACAAAACTATTAGAGGAAGCTTGTGCAGAACTTAAAAAAATTGCTGACAATGGAGGTACATTCTTATTTGTTGGTACTAAAAAACAAGCTGGTGAAGCTGCTAAAGAAGAAGCTTTAAGAAGTAAGTCATACTATGTAACTGAAAGATGGTTAGGTGGTACTTTAACAAACTTCCGTACAATTAGAAGAAGAGTTAAAAGACTTGAAGAAATCGAAAATATGGAACGTGATGGTAAATTTGATGTATTACCTAAGAAAGAAGTTATTGGACTTAAAAAAGAATATGAAAAATTAAATAAAATTTTATGTGGTATTCGTGAAATGAATAAACTTCCAAATGCTTTAATTATCGTAGATCCTAAAAAAGAAATTAATGCTATTAGAGAAGCAAGAAAACTTAGAATACCAGTATTTGGTTTAGTAGATACAAATTGTGATCCTGATGATGTTGATTTTGTAATTCCAGGCAATGATGATGCTGTTAGAAGTGTTAAAGTAATTCTTGGTGTACTTAACAATGCTATTTGTGAATCACGTGGGCTTGAAATAGTAGATTATGTTACAGAAGAAGATAAAAAATCTACAAAAGAAGTTAAAATGGATGAATTAATAAAAGAAGAAGAGAAGAAAAATAAAGAAGATAAAAAAGAAGAAGCTAAGGTTGATGATGCAATTGAAGTTGCTAATGAAGAAGTAACTTTAGAAGATAAAACTTTAGCTGAATTAAAAGCTATAGCAAAAGAGCGTGGAATTAAAGGATATTCTACAATGAAAAAAGATGAATTAATAAATGCATTAAAATAAGGAGGAAATTATGGAAATTACTGCTGCATTAGTAAAAGAGCTTCGTGAAAAAACTGGAGCTGGAATGATGGATTGTAAAAAAGCTTTAGCAGAATGTAATGGTGATATTATAGCTAGTGTTGATTGGCTAAGAGAAAAAGGTATTGCTAAATCAGCTAAAAAAGAATCACGTATCGCTGCTGAAGGACTTGCTAATATTTATATTAAAGAAAATAAAGCTGTTATATTAGAAGTAAATAGTGAAACTGATTTCGTAAGTAAGAATGAAGAATTTACTGGTATGATTGATACAATAGGTGAAAGTATTTTAAATAGTGATGCTAAAAATTTAGAAGAAGCTTTAGCTATTGAAACTAATGAAGGAACTATATCTGATTTAATTATTGCTAAAACTGCTAAAATTGGCGAAAAATTATCACTTAGAAGAATTGAAGTAGTAGAAAAAGATGATGATTGTGTATTTGGTTCATACTTACATATGGGAGGCAAAATAGCTGTATTAACCGTTTTAAAAGGAGCGAGTGTTGAAGTGGCAAAAGAAGTTGCTATGCAAGCTGCAGCAATGCGCCCAACTTACGTATTTACAAGTGATGTTCCTGAAGAAGTGCTTGAAAATGAACGCAAGATTCAAAAAGAGCTTGCTATATCTGAGGGTAAACCTGCGGATATTGCTGAAAAAATGGTTGAAGGACGCATAAAGAAATTCTATAAAGAAGTTTGTTTAGCTGAACAACCATTTATTAAAGATGGTGATATTAGTCTAAAAGATTATGTTGCTAAAAATAATGGTGAAATAAAAATAATGGTTCGTTATGAAGTTGGTGAAGGCATGGAAAAAAGATGTGAAAACTTTGCCGAAGAAGTAATGAAACAAGTTGAAGGGAACTAAAAAATAGTTCTTTTTCTATACATTAATTTACACTCTTGAGTTATTTTATTTTAAAGTAATTAATTAATTTGTTATAATTAAGATGTGATGGAATTATGAGAAAAAAATTAGTAAGATTTGGTCAAATTTGTTTATTTATTTTAATTATTATAAGTTTTATTTATATTGGAACTAGAGATTTTAATAAAAATGTAATTGTTGATAGTGAACGTTTTGATAAAGAATATGTAAATGTTAGTAAAGATAATGTGTTTAAATATGTTGATGCGGTTGAAATTTATTCTAGTTTAAAAAGTGGTAATACAGTAATATTTATGGGTTTTCCTTCAAATTCATGGAGTGGATATTATGCTAATATTTTAAATGAAGCAGCTAAAGCGTGTGGTATTGAAGAAATTTTATATTATGATTTTTATCTTGATAGAGAAAATAATAATGGGACATATGAAAGCATAGTTTTAAATTTAGCAAATTATTTGTTTACATTAGATGATGATAAAAAAGACATTTATGCTCCAACATTAGTAATTGTAAAAAATGGTGAGATTATTGCATTTGATAGTGAAACTTCTATTATGCAGGGTAATATTAAACCAGAAAATTATTGGACCGACTTAAAAAGTGGATTAAAGTATAATACTTTTGTATCAATGTTTAATGAATATTTAAAATGATTATATATTATAATTTATTTGGAGTTTAAATAAAAGAGTTGCTTATGTTAGATTAAACTTGTAAAATAATTGGGCTTTAAGTATAATGTTAGTATAAAAAAGATTTTGAAAGGAATATTAAAAATATGGATGAAATGGAAATTAAATTTGAAAAAACTTTAGAAAGTTTAGAGACAAAACTGTTAAATATTAGGGCTGGTAGAGCTAATCCTGCGATGTTAAATGGAATTAATGCTAGTTATTATGGGGCTTTGAGTCCTATTCAATCTTTAGCTAATGTGACTGTTCCTGATGCTAGGACATTAATGATTAAGCCATTTGATAAAAGTGCATTAAAAGAAATAGAAAGGGCTATTAACGAAGCTAATATTGGAATAACCCCAATAAATAATGGAGAAAGTATTATTTTAACTGTTCCTGAATTGACGGAAGAAAAAAGAAGAGAATATGTTAAAATGGCTAAAGTTGTATGTGAAGAAGCTAAAGTTGCTTTAAGAAATATTAGACAAGATGCTAATAATGATATTAAAAAAAGAGAATTGCCTGAAGATGAGGAAAAATTGTATTTAGAAGATATACAAGAGTTAGTTAATGAATATAATAAAAAGATAGATGTTATTTTTAAAGAAAAAGAAACTGAATTAATGAGGGTTTAGTATGAGAAAGAATTTTAAGGAAATTGATAATGAAGAAGTAAATGAAGTTGTTACATTAACAAAAAAAATATTAAATTTACTTTATATAGTTATGATTGTAGCTATTATATTATGTGGTACAGTAATACTTAAAAATTTGAATGCTTTAGGCTTATTACTTACCTTCCTTAAAGTTTTATCACCACTTTTTGTTGGCTTTGTAATAGCTTGGTTATTTAATCCTTTGGTAAAAAAGTTGAATAAAAAAGGTATACCTCGGATTGCTGGAAGCATTATTATTTATACTATATTTTTGACATTTATATATGTATTTTTAAGAATTTTAGTGCCAACATTATATGTTCAGATTAATGAACTAATTGCTACATTACCATCAATATTAGATAAATTTGGATCTTTTCTTGATAATTTAATTAATCAAATATCTATAAGTGGAGTTGACTTTTCTAGTTTTAAAGATAATTTGTTTAATGGAGCTCGTAATTTTTTAATGGATTATACAAATTCTTTGCCTACATCTTTAATTGGCATATTAGGAAAATTGGCTTCTGGTATTGGGACTGTGTTAATTAGTTTAGTTATAGGTTTATATATGTTATTTGATTTTGATGCTATAACGAAACATTTTTTAAAATTGGTGCCAAATAAAAATAAATATGAAATTGAAATATTAATTACTGATATTGGAAAAGAAGTTAGAAAAACTATAAGTGGAACACTTTTGGTTGCTTTTATGGTTTTTGTTTGTGATACTATTGGATTTGCTATAATTGGATTAAATGCTCCACTTTTGTTTGGTGTATTTTGTGGATTAACCGATTTGATTCCTTATATTGGTCCATATATAGGTGGAGCAGCAGCAGTGGTTGTTGGTTTTAGTCAGGGTTCGATTACGGGAATAGCAGTTTTAATAATATGTGTTGTGGTTCAAGTATTAGAAAATTATGTATTACAACCTATAATAATGAGTAAGACTACACATTTGCATCCAGTGACTATAATGATAGGATTATTAGTTTTTGCTCATTATTTTGGAATTGTTGGAATGATTGTTGCTACACCTTGTATAGCTTTGTTAAAGGTAATATTTAGATTTGCTGTTAAAAAATATAATTTATTTAAAGATGATGAAGTTTTATTAAAAGAAGTGCTGAAAGATGATTAGAGCACTTCTTTTTTTAAAGTTTTACCACATATATAATCTATAGAAACATTAAATTTTTTGGCAAAATTATGTAGATATATCACATTAACAGTTTGAGGATTTTTTTCATATCTTGCAATAGTAGGAATAGAAATATTAAATTCTTTTGCTAATTGTTTTTGAGTTATTCTATGTATTTTTCTAACATATCTTAAACTGAATTTTAAATATTTATAGTCTATTTCTATATAATTGGTTTTATTTAAATTATTGCTTAGATTTAATAAAGTATTAAGCGATATATTAAAATAGTCGCTTAATTTATTTAATTCATCAATTTTCATAGGCCTTAAATTTGTTTCATATAGTTTGTAGGTGGCTAATGTAACTTTTAAAAAAATAGCCATATCTTTTTGACTTAATCCTTTTTCAGTTCTAAGTCTAGATATCAATAAACCATTTTGCATGTTATCCCTCCTTTCGAGTGATTTAGTATATATGATAAAAGTTGAAAATAATGTCGAATTGTGTAATGCCTTTAAAAAAAAGTACCTATAATTTAAAAAAATAAAGAAATTAAAGATTTTATTGGTAATAAATATGGGTGAAGGGAGGATAATATATGGCTAAGATAGAAGTTGTAAAACAACATGATTTAAAAGATTGTGGTCCATGCTGTATACAATCTATAATAAAATATTATGGTGGCTATGTGCCGTTAGAAAAAATTAGGGAAGATACATATACAAATATTAATGGAACAACAGCATATCATATTATAAATGCGTTAAATAGTTATGGCTTTGAGGCTATAGGTGTAAAAGTAAATACTATTTTTGATACAAATATTTATTTACCAGCAATTGCTCATTTAGTTTTAAAAAATGGTTTAGAACATTTTGCTGTTATTTACAAAATTAATGCTAGATTTATATATTTAATGGATCCTGCAAGAGGGAAAATAAAAATTTCTGTTAATGAGTTTCTTGATATATGGGATAAAGTTTTAATACTTTGTAGTCCTAGTAATAATTTATTAACATATAATAGTACGCCTTCAATTTTTATGGTTTTTAGTAAATTATTAGTTAAAAATAAATTTTTATTTGCAAAGATTTTAATTGTAAACTTCATATTCATGCTTTTGACGATTGTTAGCAGTTTTTATTTTCAAATTGGCATCTCTAGTATAGAAATGGGAAGAGATACTAGTGTTGTTAAATTTGTTGTGCTTTTTTTTCTTATTATAATTCTTTTTAAAATTATCATTAATTATATCAAAAATCAATACCTCAATTACCTTAATAAAAACTTAGATACAGAAATATTTTCAATGTTTTTAGAACATATATTTAAACTCCCTTTAAAATTTATTCAAAATCGTACTACTGGTGAAATTGTTTCGAGAATTGATGAATTAAGTGATACAAAAAATATTTTTTCTGAAATTTTCACAACTTTCATTTTAAATATGATTTTGATTATTGGTGCAGTGTTTACTTTATACTTTTTAAATAGCAATTTATTTTTTGTTCTTTGTTTGTTAATTGCTATTTATCTTATTTTAGGTGTTTTATTTAGTAAGCATATATATTTTAAAATAAAGAAAACAATTGAAACGACTACTGAATTTAATACTGTTCTTATAGAAAATGTTGATATGAGTAGTAGTATTAAGAATTTAAATTTGGTTAACGAATTTATTTATCGAGTAGAAAATAAGCTGATTCTAATGTTAAAAAACAACTTTTTGTTAATTAGCTTTTTAAATATTGTTGAGCTGTTAAAAAGTTTTGTTTATGAAATTGGATTATTTTTAATTAGTACAATTGGTATTTATTATATTTATAAAGGAGAATTAGATATTTTAAGTTTAGTTACTTTTAATAGTTTAATTTTATATTTATTTAATCCTATTAAAGAATTAGTTGACTTAATTCCAAAATATAATTATTTGAAAGCCTCTTTTAATAAATTAAGTGACTTTTTAGCAACAGATGCTGAACATGATGATGAAGGATTAAATAAATTAGATATTAATATGATTAAAATTAGTAACTTAAGTTATACTTATGATTCTTTTAATAAAATAATAGATAACGTAAATTTTACAGTAAATAGTAAAGATAAAGTTTTGCTTTGTGGTCCAAGTGGAAGTGGTAAAAGCACAATATGTAAAATTTTATACCGTAGTTTAGGCTCTTATTCTGGAAATATAGAATTTAATAATACGAGTGAATATGATTATAGTTTGAAAGCGATAAGAGAAAACATTTTATATGTAGGCCAAAATGAAAAACTTTTTACTGGTACTATTAAAGATAATATTGTTTGTTTTAGGAATATCTCTGATGAAGAATTTTTACAAGTATGTCGTATTTGCAAATTAGAAGAAATTGTTAATAAACGACCTAATAGATATAATACAGTTATTAATGCAGCTATAAACAATTTAAGTGGTGGCGAAAAGCAAAGAATAATCTTAGCTAGAGCTTTGTTAAAAAAAGCTAAAATAATAATAATTGATGAAGCATTAAGTGAAGTAAATTTGGAATTAGAAAAAGAAATTTTAGATAATATAAAAAATAATTATCAAGATTGTATATTATTATATGTTAGTCATAAGGATATTAGTAGTAAATTTAACAAAATCATAAGGTTGGATAATTTATGCTAGAAGTTTTTAATAATAAAAGTGCTTTCTTGAAAATAAAACCTAAAGTTGGGTTTATACTAGTTATATTTATGACATCTATATTATTAATTTTAATTATATATATGTTTAACACACAAGTTTATGATAACCTTAGTACTAAGGGTATAATTAGTTGTGAAAATGAATGTCAAGTTATTACAGCTGTGCCTTCTAATATCGACTTTGATAAATTAAAAATAAACAAAGAAGAAGTATTATGGGAATTAATAGGGAAAGAACTTATGGTTGATGAAGATAACTATTTATCTTATTATACTTTAACTTTAATTGTGGAAGAAGAATTTAATGATAAAGAAATTGTTGATATAGATTTTTATTATAATAAACAAAGAATAATTACAAAATTTATTAAGAAAATATTTTAGGAGGAATTTTTATGACAAGAATGGAAAATAGTGAATTATTAAAATGCAGTGGGGGAGGAATGTTTAACATTATTTCTAATTTAGTAATAAGTATTATTTCTTTTGCTAAAGCTGTTTTGTCTTTGAAAAATTTGAGAGGTTAGTATGCAAATTATAAAAGACTATGAATTAAAAAATATAAATGGAGGAAGTTCGGCTGTATGGGGGATTTTAGCTATAGGAATTACTTTTATAGCTTCTATTATATATGGCTATATTCATCCAAATAAATGTGAGGTGTAATGTGACATTAAAAAATTCAGAACTCATTTTAATTAAGGGAGGAGCTATAAATTCTCAATTAATAAATGCTTTGGTTAGATTAACTACTTCAGTTATTGAAATTGGAAGAATGATTGGTTCTTCACTACGTAGAATGGTTGATAAAAATTATTGTTAAGTAAAAAGGGTTTTAATTAAAACTCTTTTTTGATATAATTATTTACAGTAATGGTGGTTATATGAAAAAAGGGTTTGCTTCAATGGTTATGGTTTATTCTTTCTTTTTAGTATTTGTATTAATAATGTTAACAACATTATTAATACATAACTATAAATCACATTTTTTAAATGTTTTAAAAAATGACGTTAAAGAAGAGCTAGAATTAAATAAAATTAAGATTAATGACATAAACATAGATAATAATAATGAAAATAGTGGTTTTGACGTTTAAAAAACTTGCTAATTAAAGGCTTTAGTGTTATAATCATTTGTAGTAAATGAAGGGAGGGATTTGTAAATGACAAAAGTAGTAGTAAAAAATGGAGATGTTGATGGAGCATTAAGAAAATTTAAAACCAAAGTTGCCCGCAGCGGTGTCCCTTCAGAGCTAAAGAAAAGAAAACATTATGAAAAACCAGGCGTTCGTAGAAGAAATGAAAAAAAAGAACAAATAAAAAATGCTAGAAAACATAGAAATTATTAGGTGATTGTATGAATAATAAAATAGCAGAAGATTTAAAGTTAGCTATGAAAAGTGGCGATAAGTTTAGATTATCAGTTTTAAGAATGCTAAAGAGTGCTTTGCAATTAGAATCTATTAGCAAAAAACATGAACTTAGTGATGAAGAAACATTAACTGTTTTAAAAAAGCAAGTTAAAACTAGGAAGGATTCTATTGAAGAATTTACTAAGTATAATAAAGCTGAAGAAGTAGCAAAACTTGAACAAGAAATAGAAATTATTAATACTTATTTACCAGTGGAAATGACAAAAGAAGAAATAAAACAAGTTATTGATGAAGTTTTTAATATAGTAAAACCTACATCAATGAAAGATATGGGACGTATAATGAAAGAATTAAATGCTAAAATAACTAACGCTGATATGTCATTAGTAAGTAAAATGGTAAAAGAAAGACTTGGTTAGTCTTTTTTTTTATAAATAAAATTAAGAATATAAATGCCATACATTAAGAGGGTAAAAAATAATGCAAGCTACAGTAAAAATTTATAGCACTTTTAATGTAATTATAATTACAGTGTTAGATGTTTGCGGAAATCTACTTTTTTGGAATCACTGTGAAAATATATATGGTAGAAAAAATTTTGATGAAGCAAGCTATGCAATTGCTAGTGAAATAGCTAAACATATGTATAAAAATAATATCACTAATGTAAATGTGATTATAAAAGGCCCTAATTTTGGAATATCATCATCACTAAAAGCATTAAAAGCAAACAAAATTAATATTAATCTTATTAAAGATATAACTCCAATTCCTCATAATGGAGCATTTCCAATAAAGATTAGAAAAAGGCTCAAATGAAAAGTTAAATTGACCAAAATGAAAAAATGTTGTAAAATAATGTTATTGAATGAGTTAATGAGCCAAAATAGTGTAT
>CASEOP010000068.1 GCA_949289505.1 uncultured Mycoplasmatota bacterium | reverse complement strand
ATACACTATTTTGGCTCATTAACTCATTCAATAACATTATTTTACAACATTTTTTCATTTTGGTCAATTTAACTTTTCATTTGAGCTTTTGTAAATTTTTTACTTGGTATTTTAAATGTTTAAGTATTAGACTTAAATCTAAATATAGAATTTCATAATTAAAACTATGACAAAGATCTTATGACTTACTTTTCCAATATTGTAAAAGTTAAAAATTAATGTTAAGATTATTTAGGAGTAGTGATTATAATGCAAACCATAATAATAACAACTAACGAAAATAAGAAACGTATTTTAATGGAAAATTCTAAGCAAGGAATATTAAGTAATTTAAAATTTTATACTTTTCAAGAATTAAAAAGAAAATTGTTTTTTGATTACAATTATAACACTATTAACTACATAATTACAAATTATAAAATAAGTATACCTATTGCCAAAATATATTTAGAAAATTTATATTTTCTAAAAAACATAAACAATGATAAAGTACAATTTTTGCTAGAACTAAAAGATGATTTAGATAAACACAATTTACTTATTTATAATGACTTCTTTAAAGAAAAAATTAAAAATAAAAAAATATTGGTAGTTGGGTATCCGAATCTTACTAAAGAGCAAAACATAATTTTAGATGAACTTAAATGTAAATTTGAAATTCAAAATAATTTTGAAAATCATTTTTTACCTAAAATATATGAAGCTAAAAATATACTTGATGAGGTTTTATTTGTAGTAGAAGAAATATTTAGACTGTTAGAAAAAAATATATCAATAAGAAAAATAAAAATTATAGCATCTAATGACTATGAAAGTATTCTCAGTAGGTATTTTTTCCTTTATAATATTCCTTTTAATAAAAATAATACTCATTCTTTTTATAGCACATTAATAGCAAAAGAGTTTTTAGACAATTATGATAAATTAAGCCTTGAAGATAACATTAAGATTTTAAGTGAAAAATATAATAACGTAAATGAGCTAATAAATATAGTTAATACCTCAGCGATGATTACAGATAAAAAAATTAGAAAAGAATTTATAATTTATGACTTAAAAAACTCTAAACTTAAAGAAGATCTTTATGATAATGCTATATCAATGAGTTCTTTAGATATGTCTTTTAATGATGATGATTATGTATTTTTACTTGGGTTTAACGTAAATGAATATCCTAAAATAAAAAGAGATGTAGATTATTTATCTGATGCGGTAAAGGAAAAGTTAAATCTTGATACCTCAACTGATTATAATAGTTATCAAACTGATTATATAATAAATAAAATCCATAATATAAAAAATTTAATAATAACTTATAAGTTAAATGATTTAAATGGAACATGCTATCCATCTACCTTATTAAAAAAAATAGATGTAAAAATAAATGAAGTTTATTTTAATAATTCACTTACATATTCACTGCTGGACAGTAAAATTAAATATGCAATGGCATTAGACGATTTATATAAATATAATATAATAAATAAAAATTTAGGTTTATATCAAAATAATTTAACCATTCCATATTTTACTTATGATAATCAATTTAAAGGAATACAAAAAGAACTTATTTTAAATAAATTAAATAACAGTTTAACTCTATCTTATACCAACTTAGAAATGTATCAAGAATGTGCTTTTCATTATTATATTAGCAAAATATTACGTTTAGACATTTTTGAGGAAACATTCAAAACTATTATTGGTACAATCATGCACCATATATTAGAACTAGGACTTACAAAAGACATAGATATACCCCTAGAAATAATAAAATTTATAAAAGAAAAAGATTATCATTTAAATGCTAAAGAAATATTTTACTTAGAAGAATTAAGTCATAATTTAATTAAAATACTAGATATAATAAAAAAGCAAAAAAACCACTCTAAATTAAATAAATATTTATTTGAACCTGAATTTTATGTTTACAAAGATAAAGACAACATGAAAATAACATTTAAAGGAAACATAGATAAAGTCCTATATGATGAAGTTTTAGGTAAAGAGGTTATAGTAGTTATTGACTATAAAACTGGCAATACTAACATAAGTTTAGAAGGCTTAGATTATGGATTACATTTACAACTTCCCATATATTTATATTTACTAAAAAAATCAGAAAGATTTCACGATTCTTTAATCGCTGGATTTTATATTCAAAAAATATTACCTAAAAAAGAAAAAATTCAATACAAAAAAACAGAACAAGAATTATTAGAAAATAATTTAAAATTACAAGGATTTACTAATAATGATGAAAAATTAATGGAACTAATTGATGACAATTACATAGAAGGCAAAATTATAAAAAATTTACAATTTAAAAAAGATGGCAATATTAGTAGCAAATCTAAAGTTTTGAGTACGAAAGAAATGAATGATGTTATTGCTAAAATTGATAATATAATTGATGATGTTATTAACAATATTTTAGAAGGAAAATTTGCTATTAATCCTAAAGTATTAGCCAATAAAAATGTATCTTGTAAATACTGCAAATTCAAAGATTTATGTTTTGTTAGAAAACAAAATGAAATAGTGTTAGGTGGTGATGACTGTGAAATGGACGAATGAACAAGCTTTAGCCATAGAAAAAGAGGGAACAAATTTAATTATATCAGCCGGTGCTGGTTCTGGTAAAACGGCAGTATTATCGGAAAGAGTAATTAGTAAATTAAAAAGAGGAATAGACATAAGAAATATTTTAATTTTAACATTTACTAACGAAGCAGCGGGTGAAATGAAAGAACGTATTAGAAAAAAAATGCAAGAAAATAATATAAATGAGCAACTAGCTTACATTGATGCTGCCTATATTACTACTTTTGATGCTTATGCTTTGAGTATTGTAAAAAAATATCATTATTTATTTAACGTTGACAACAATATAGCAATTATTGATTCATCAATAATTAATTTAGAGAAAAAAAGAATAATTGATCATATAACCTTAGATTTATATAACCAAAAAGAACCAAACTATTTAAAACTAGTTAAAGACTTTACTAATAGAGATGATGAAGATTTATTAAAAGCTATTTTAGATATAAGTAATAGTCTGGACCTCCGTTATGATAAAGAAGAATATTTAAAAAGTTATATTGATAAGTATTATAGTAACGATTATATTGATAAATTATTTTGCGAATACTTTGAATATTTAAAAAATTTAGTTGATTTAATTGAAAATGATTTTTATATGCTAGAAGACAGCTTAAGTGAAAAAAATTATGAAAAATTTTATGAAGAATTAAAAGATATTTTTAAACCTAAAACCTATGAAGATTTACATAGAAAAAAAATTAAATTACCTCGCTTTCAAAATTTAGATGAAGAAGCAAAAGAAATTAAAGAGCATTTAAAAGAATTAATTACAATGTATAATGACCTCACTTTATATAGTGAAAAAGAATTAAAAGAGCAACTAATCAGTACTAAACCTTATATTCTAGCAATAATTAATATTATTTTAAAATTAGATAAAGAAATACATGCTTATAAAAAAGAAAAAAATGCTTTTGAATTTGTTGATATATCTAAGATGGCAATAAAATTAGTAAAAGAAAATAAAAGTATTAGAGAAGAATTAAAAGCTAATTATCAAGAAATAATGATAGATGAATATCAAGATACAAATGATTTACAAGAAATGTTTATTCAAGAAATTGCTAATAATAATGTTTATATGGTTGGCGATATAAAACAATCTATTTACCGATTTAGAAATGCTAATCCCGATATATTCAGAGAAAAATATAATAGTTATAAATTAGGACTTAATGGTCAAAAAATAGATTTATTAGAAAACTTTCGTTCACGAAAAGAAGTACTAGAAGCCATAAATTTAATATTTAACTTAATTATGATTCCCTCTTTAGGAGGAGTTGATTATCAAGATAATCACGCAATGATTTATGGTAATAAAATTTATGATGGAATTGGAAATAATAATGAATTCAATGATTTAGAAATTTTAAAATATTTACCTGAAAACAGTAACTTTAGTAATACAGAAATAGAAGCATTTACGATTGCCCAAGATATAAAAAATAAGGTAGAAAATAATTATCAAGTTTTTGATTTTAAGTTAAATAAAGTTAGAAGTGCAACATATAGTGATTTTTGTATTATCCTTGACCGGGGCACTCAAATGGCACGGTATAAAAAAATATTTGAGTATTTTAATATACCTATGGAAGTATATAAAGATAGTAATTTAGTATTACAAGAAGATATTTTAATTTTAAGAAATATTTTTCGTTTAGTATTAGCTATTAAAAAGCAAGAATATAATACTAATATGCGTTATTATTTTGTTAGTATAGCTAGAAGTTATATAGGCAATATAACTGATGAAGAAATATTTAAGATGCTAGAAGAAAATACATTATATAATTCAGAAATATACAAAGTAGCCCAAAGTTTAGCTAATCAACTAGATGAATTAACCCCCAACATGTTACTTTTAAAAATAATTACAAAATATAATTTTTATGAAAAGCTAATTTTAGTTGGTAATGTTGAAGAAGCTCTAGTTCGCTTAGACTATTTATTATCTTTAGCTAATTCTATGGAATCACTAGGATTTACCATAAATGACTTTGTCGAGTATTTAAATAGTATGATAGATAATAATACTGAAATTAGATATAAGGAAAATAAAAAGGGAAGTAATTGTGTAAAAATTATGAATATTCATAAATCTAAAGGTTTAGAATTTCCTATATGTTATTTTGCTGGATTTAAAGAAAAATTTAATTTAAGAGATTTACAAGCACGATTTAGTTATGATACTAATTATGGAATAATAACTCCATTTTATCAAGAGGGAATAGGGCAACTATTTACCAAAGTATTAGTTAAAAATAAATATATTGAAGAAGAAATAGCGGAAAAAATAAGGTTATTTTATGTAGCCCTTACAAGAGCTAAAGAAAAAATAATAATTGTTCTACCAGAATTTAAAAAAGAAAATAAAGTAAATAATAAAATTGCCTATTTAGATGGAATAAAATTTAGATCTTTTTATGATTTTTTAAATACCATATCTTTAAATTTAAAAAATTATGTTAAAACTATAAACTTAAATGAATTAAATATCACCAAGGATTATGAAAATATTTTACGAAAAAAAGTTAATAAAATAGCCAATAAAGAAATTTTAGAAATTAAAGAAATTACCATCCAAGCTAATTTATTAGAACAAAATCATGCTTCTAAAAATATAAATTCTATTTTAACAAGTGATGATATTAAAACATTAGAATATGGCACTAAAATACATGAAATGCTTGAAAATACTGATTTTAAAAGTGTTAGCAATCCCAATAAATATGTAAAGCATTTATTAGATACTTTTGATTTTACAAATGCTATAATTTATCAAGAATTAGAGTTTATTTTTGCTAAAGATAATAACGAATATCATGGTATAATAGACTTAATGCTTGAATATGAAGAAGAAATAAAAATAATTGATTATAAACTTAAGAACATTGATGATGAAGCTTATATTAAACAATTAACAATTTATTATGAATATATAAGTAGTGTCTCTAATAAAAAAATAAGTTTATATTTATATTCTATTTTAGATAATAAAGTAAAAGAAATTATAACTAGTTGAATATAAATTATTTCTATGTTAATATATTTATATAAGGAGGATTTTTATGGCAATTGGAATAATTATACTTATTATTATAATATTATTAATAGTTTGGGGTATCGCAACTTATAACTCATTAATAGATTTTCGTAATCGAGTAAAAGATGCATGGAGTCAAATTGATGTCCAACTAAAAAGAAGGTTTGATTTAATCCCTAATTTAGTTGAAACAGTTAAAGGCTATACAAAACATGAGAGTGAAACGTTAGAAGAAGTTATTAAAGCCCGTAATACTTATTTATCTGCCACACTACCAGAAGACCAACTAAAAGCTGATGGTGAACTTACGAATGCAATTAATAAGCTGTTTGCATTATCAGAAAATTACCCTGATTTAAAAGCAAATCAAAATTTCCAACAATTAACTCAGGAATTACAACAAACTGAAGATAAAATTGCTATGTCTAGACAATTTTACAATGATATTGTTATGCAATATAACAATAAGATTGAAATGGTACCATCAAATATTATAGCAAGTATATTTAAATTTAAACAAGAAAAGTTCTTTGAGGCTAAAGAAGCAGAAAAAGAAAATATTAAAGTACAATTTTAAGGTTACCAAGCGGTTAACCTTTTTTTGAAAGGAATAGATTATGAAAAAAGTTATATTTGGCTTATTTTTATTTTTAATCCCAATGGTAGTTAAGGCAGCAAATTATGAAATTACTAATCAATTAATAGAAGCTGTTGTGCAAAATAATGGTGATTTAAAAGTAAGCGAATTAATTGTCATGGACGGAACTTTTAATGGTTATGAAAAAACTCT
>CASEOP010000067.1 GCA_949289505.1 uncultured Mycoplasmatota bacterium | reverse complement strand
TAGAATAAATATCACTCTTAATTGTAGAGCCTTTACCATTGGCTTGTTCAGGCGGTAAATAATGTACACTTCCCATAACAGAGTTTGTCTGTGTAAGTTGCGTTGAATTTAGTGCCATTGCTATACCAAAATCAGTTATTTTAATAAGTCCATTTTCTAATATCATTACATTTTGTGGTTTTATGTCTCTATGTATAATATAAGAATCATGTGCGTGTGCAATTCCATCAGTCAATTGACACATTATATCTACAACTTCTGTTAAAGTTAAATGTCCGCGCTTTTTTAATAACTGTTTAAGTGTCTTGCCTTCTACATATTCCATAACAATATAATATTGTCCGTCATCTTCACCAACATCATAGACTTCTACTATATTAGGATGAGACAAACTAGAAGCAGATAAAGCTTCTCTTTGAAAACGTCTAACAAATTTTTCATCAGTCGCTAAATCTCCTCTTAAAATCTTAACTGCAACATCACGGTTTAAAATAGTATCATATGCCAAATAAACATTTGCCATTCCACCTTCGCCTAAAGTTCTAACTATTTGATATCTTCCGTTTATTTTTCCGCCTTTAACAATCACTAGCTACACCACTTTCTTTAACTGCATAAGCTACAGTTATATTATCAGTACCACCCCTTGAATTACTCTTTTTAATTAATTTATTAAGTTTTCCATCGATACTAAGTTCTTCATCATTAAGTACTTTTTCTATTTGCTCTACTGTAAGCATATTAGTCAAACCATCACTACATAAAAACACGCCATCGACATCCGTTTCAACCTCAAAAATATCAATTTCAACTTTCTCACTAGCCCCTAATGCTCTCATTAATACATTTTTCTTTGGATGCTCTTTTGCTTCTTCTTCAGTTAATTCTCCAGTTTCAACTAATACGTTTACTAATGTATGATCATGAGTTACTTTATATAACTTTTTATTTTTAAATACATATCCACTACTATCACCAACATTTCCAAATAATAAAAACTCTTTAGAAATAATCGCACATACACAAGTAGTCCCCATTCCTTTACTATCTAAATTTTCTTCTGTATATTTTAAAATATTTAGATTGATCTCAGCAATATTATCTTTTAACCAACTTATCGCATCTTCTTCACTGCCAATGCTACCAAGTTCGGAAAATCTTTTACCTAAATGAGTTACAACCAAACTTGAAGCGATTTCGCCTGCTTTATGTCCACCCATTCCATCTGCAACCACTAGTAAATATTCCTCACTAGAATTACTTACTATTGTAACAGAATCTTCATTATGACTTCTAACTTTCCCTGGATCACTTAAATAACTTGTTAACATAGTCCACCACTTTCTTTCCTAGCTCTTAGTTGCCCACAAGCTGCATCAACATTTGAACCAAATTCTCTTCTTATTGTCACATTTATATTACTTTTCTTAAGTATATCATAAAATTTCAAAATTTGGGATTTTTTACTCTTTTTATATAAAAAATTTTCAGTTTCATTATAAGGAATAAGATTAATATAAACTAGTTTACCTTTAAATAAGTTTGCTAATTCTTTTGCATTTTCTACACTATCATTAATATTCTCCAACATAATATATTCTATTGTAACTCTACGATTAGTAATACTTATATATTCATCTATTGTTTTAATTAAATCTTTTAAAGGATAAGCTTTATTAATAGGCATTAATTTAGTTCGCAATTCATCATTTGAAGCATGTAAAGAAATAGCTAAATTAACTTGTATATTTTCTTTAGCAAATTCTTTAATTTTTGGAATAATTCCACATGTAGAAATAGTAATTCTTCTTTGACCTAAATTAATAGCTTTATTATCTGTTAAAATTCTAACAAAATCCATAACATTATTATAATTATCAAATGGTTCACCAATTCCCATTACCACTAAATTATCAATTCTAATATTTTTAGTTTTTTCTATAATAATTAACTGTTCTAACATTTCATAGGTTTCTAAATTTCTTACTTTTTTAAGTCTACCACTTTCACAAAATGTACACGACATATTACAACCAACTTGACTAGAAACACATAAACTAAATCCATAATTATGTTTCATTAAAACTGCTTCAATATAATTTCCGTCATAGAGCTTAAATAAATATTTGTTAGTATCTACATCATTAACTGAGTCTTCTAACTCTATAAAGTAATTATCAAAGTTTTCATTTAAAAATGATATTAATTTTTTACTTAAGTTACTCATTTTATTAAAATCATATACTCTTTTTTTATAAATCCAATCAAATATTTGATTAGCATTAAACTTTTTAAAGCCATTTTCTAACAAAAATGTAACTAACTTATCGTATGTATAATTAAAAATATTTTTCATAAATTCACCATATTAATTATACAAAAAAACTAATTTACTTACAATATGTAAATTAGTTAATCAATTCTTTTAAAAGAAATATTTTTTAAATATGTTGTCGTATTTGGTATTAAATTATAATTCGGATTTATATAAAATCTTATATAT
>CASEOP010000066.1 GCA_949289505.1 uncultured Mycoplasmatota bacterium | reverse complement strand
TATGCGAAAAAAAACTTTATAGTTCTTTTTAATCTGTTTTCCTATAAAGTTTTTTTATTTTAAATTAATATACTCTTTTTTACTGATTTTTAAATTAAGGCTTTATAAACTTATTTTTCCTTCCATATTTCATAATAATCCTTTAATCTATTTATACCATTCCCAGCTAATTCTTTAATAAAATCCCAAGTAAAACCAAAGCTAGTCTTTAAAGTTTGAAAATTTTGTTTAGCGCTATCGCAAAGTTCATCATTTTGACTACATATCTTAGAAGTAATATTTAAATATGCATCAACCACCAAATTTTTAACATTAGTATAAACCTTACTTGTATTATTACTAATAGTTTCTTTATAACCTGGAAATAATTCTTCTATTTTTTTATCCACCACCAAAGTACCTTCTAATACTTCTAATTTTGCTTTACTGGTTAATTCATTAAAAGTATACCCTTTTATATCACCACCATAAAACAAAAAATCAACAATAGTTATAAATCCCATTTTAAGATTTTTGGTAATATTATTAAAAGCATCATTTTCAATATTTTTAACATAGCTTAATACTTCAGCATCAGCATTACCACTAACTGTTTCTTTTACTTCATCGCTTTCAACTTCATTCTGATTATTAATTATGTCCTTATAATTTAAATCCTCATCTTTAACGACATTTTCTTTTTCATCTTCTTTATTATTATAATCTATGATTTGCTCATTTTTAATTGTCTCATCAATCTCTTGCTCAATTTCTCCGCTATTATCATCATCTTTTATTGCTTTTTTTATCATTTTTTCTTTTATAGCAAAAATTTCTATTGGATTAGCTAACTCATTTAAATTATCATTATTATATATAATTAACACTTCATCACCAATTTCATAAGTATTCTTTATATTTTTTACTAAATAATCTTTATCATTAACTTCAACAATGATGTAAGCCTCATCACTAATAATAACCTTACCCATTAATTCATTTATCCCTTTTTTAGGCATAAAATACATGAATGTAAACAAAATTATAATAAATAATAAAAGTATTAATATTATAACCATTAATTTTTTCTTTTTCATCTTTATCTCCAATATATTATATATTATAAGAAAAAAACACCAGAAATTAATCAAGTATTTTTTAAATTAAATTTTTTTCACAATATAATCTAATTGATTCAACAATCTTTTTTATATCCTTATCATTTTCATCCATATAAACTATAAAGAATCCAGGATTAACCATTTCGAATTCTAATAAAATTAAATTATTATTTTCATCTTTCATAACATCTATTCTACAAATATCAATTGAAATATTATAAAAATTTTCAAAATATTTTATTAAATTAACTAAAATTTCATTTTCCTTATCAGTAGGAGTATATTTACTAATAGAACGGTTCTTTTGTGAAGGAACTTCACTGCCATCTATATTATATTTTTTTTCTTGTGAATAAATAAGTTGCTTGTCTAAAAATACAAATTGAAATTCACCATTCCATATTTCTTCTTTAATAGGCTGAATAATCCACCCTTGAACTTTAGGTTCTTTATATCTCAAAAATTCTTCATCAATATCTTTTAAACATTTTAATGAATTACTTAATTCTCCTGATAATGACTTTATTAAATATTTTTCTCTATCTTTAGGATAATGTTTAACAATTTCATCAAATGTAACAGTATTTGAAAAAATCTTAGTAGGAATAGCAATAATATTAATATCTTTTAATTTTTCTTCCTCAATTTCTCCTAAATAATATTTTGACATACCTTTCAACATAGCTTTAGGATTATTGATTACTTTTCCTTTATAATTAATAATCAGATAATTTAAATAATTTGCTAATTTTTCAAACATTGGTTCCAAAGGTCCAACATTTCTAACTATCATTGTTGAGATCTTTTTGTTTACTTCATCTATTGTTAAATCATAGTATTTATCTTCATTAACACAATATAAGTTATTATAAATTTCATTTTCAATATTAAAATTTATTAAAGTACCTAAATAAACTTTCCAACCATTATTTAAAAATTCACTAACCATAGCTTTAATTTCATGACTATAATTTATTTGATCTTTTAAGTTTGGATCTTTCAAAAGTTTTACAAAGTCTTCTAATGCTTCTTGATTTTTAATATGAATTAAAATAGATTTCTCTTTCATAATTCACCTTCTTTCTTCAACAATTTTACCATAAATTTATTTCCTAAATCAATACATTTAGTATAATAACATTTCATTGATAATTCCACCAAAATACTAAAACATTTATATTTTTTATTAACATAATCTCTAGCAGTTAAAGACCAAACATTAATAATTTTTCTTTGTTTAATTAGCCCTCTAAAAAATCTATATAAAGGATTCATAGATTTTAATATTTTAAAGTCATCTAAATTAAGATTATTAATATCATTTGCTCTAATATAATTTATTGGTGTTATTTCATCATTATGAACATCTATAAAACACTTTAAATTATACATATCTAGCTGTTTTTTTAAATATTTAATTTCTTTTGCTGCATGTCTACTATTCCAATTACGATTAAAATCAATATTTTTAACATATCTATGATTTCCGTTTTTAATACCTTCTAAATTTACTAAAGGATAAAAAACAAAATGATAATTTAAATATAATTTATTTTCTAATACAGCTTTAATCATTCCTTCAACAAAAAAACTAGATAAAGTTTCTCCAGGATGTTGCCTAGCGATAACAAATATAGATGGCAATTTTTCATCACCAATTTCAATTTTAGTTAAAATTTCCTCTTTAACTTTTAAATTATCATTTTTATTTACAACCAAAAATCTTTCTAAATCCTCTTTAATATATCGTGGAACAAGTGATATTTCTAAATATTCACCAGGCAATATACTTATTATTATCTTATTATCATTTATTGTACACTTACTTTTATCAAATCTTTGCCATTTACTTGTTTCTTTTAAGTTTTTATAATATGGATAATTTATTGCAGATTTATGAAAATATTTAGATAGGTTTATATTTGTTATTTGAACATATCCTATCTTTGAAGTACTATTTTTAACTTGAAAATTATAATAATGGGAATAAGCTTTAAATTCTTTTTTTAATGATAAATTAATTATATTATCTCCTCTATTGTTTGCCAATAAAAGAATAGAACCCCCTTCATAATCACAAAATATTTCCAAGTTTAAACCTCCTTAACATTATTACAAACCATATTTATATAATTATAAATATTGGCATTACATCTTAAAATAGCTTTATAACATAAGTATCAATTATTTAATTTATTATTTAATATTTCTTTAGTTAATACAGGATTAGCTTTACCCCTAGTATTTTTCATAACTTGTCCTACAAAATAATCAAAAACATTTGTCTTACCACTCTTATATTCTTCAATTTGGGCTTGACTATTATTTAATATTTCTTCAATTATTTTTATAAGTTCATCCCTATCACTAATTTGAGCATTATCTTTACTAATAAAATCTTTTACTTCTTTTTTTTCTTCAATTACTTTAAAAAATATTTCTTTAGCTTGTTTAGAACTAATAGTACCTTTATTAGTTTCAACAATTAAATCTTTTAATCTTCTAGGAATTAAATAAAGATCATTAATACATAAATCATACTTATTAATATAACCTAGTATTTGCGTTATAATCCAATTAGCAGCACTTTTAGCATCTACTTCTAATTTTAAACATTCTTCAAAATAATCAGCAATATCTTTATCTTTAACTAAAATTTCTGCATCATAATCACTTAAGCCAAAATTATTTATATAATCTTGTTTGCGTTCTAAATGTAGTCTTGGAATAGACTTTTTAATATCAGTTAACCAATTTTCACTTATTTTAAATTTAGGAATATTCGGCTCTACAAAATACTTATAATCAACAGCATCAACTTTACTACGCATATGTACTGTCGTTCCTGATTCTTCATCCCATCTTCTCGTTTCTTGTTCAACTTCGTCATATCTACCGTTTTCTTTTAGTTTAATTTGCCTTTTTATTTCATAAACAATAGCATCATAAACTCCACCAAAAGAATTAATATTTTTAATTTCTACTTTAGTTCCAAGTTCCGTTGCATCTTCATCACTTATAGAAACATTAACATCACATCTAATTTGACCCTTTTTAGTATCAGCCTCCGATACATCGCAATACTTATAAACTCTACGCATATGCTCTAAAAATGCTACAGCTTCATCAGCCGTATGCAAACACGGTTCCGTGACTAATTCCAATAAAGGAACTCCTGCTCTATTATAATCTATATTAGATGTATCAAAAAAATGATCTAAACTAGCAGCATCTTCTTCTAAATGAATATCATGAATATAAACAGGAATAAGTTTACTATCTACTTCAATTTCAATTTTACCATCTATTCCAACCGGCTCCGTCATTTGAGTGATTTGATATCCCTTTGGTAAATCAGGATAATAATAATTTTTACGATCAAAATACATATATTTAGGTTGTTTACAATTTAGAGCAATACTCATTTTTAAAGCATCTTCAACACATTTTTTATTTAAAATTGGAAGTGTCCCAGGAAAAGCCATATCTACAGGAGCTATACAAGAATTAGGAATTTCACTATAAGCATTTTTAGCACTAGAAAAAACTTTAGAATTACTTTTTAATTCACAGTGCATTTCCAAACCAATAGTTGCTATTTGTTTTTTCATTATTTATCCTCCTTTGCTATTTGTCCCTTATAAGACATAACAGACTCTAAAGTATAAGCAATATTTAAAACATTTTCATCATCATAACAATTTCCCGTTATATTAATACCAACTGGCAAATTATTTATAAATCCATTAGGAATAGTTATAGATGGAAATCCCCCAAAATTACCAATTTGTAAATGCTCTTCTAAAACATTAGTATTATCATCAATAATATCACTATCTTCCTCAAATTTTTTTGCCGGACCACTTGATACAGGTAGTATTAAAGCATCATACTCTTTAAATAATTCTTTCATTTTATCAACAATTAATCGTCTAACCCTAGCCGCATTTTTAAAATATCTTTCTTGATTTTCCTTTTGTAAAACATAAGAACCAATAATAAATCTTCTTTTAATTAAAGGTGAAAAACCAATTGTTCTATGTTCTTTCATCATATCAAATACATTTTGTTTATCACTTCTTGGTCCAAAAATAATTCCTGTTAAATTAGACATATTACTTGTTGCCTCAGCACAAGAAATAACAACATAAACTGATGCAATGGCATTTAATAAATTTTGATCAACACTAACTTCCTCAATAATAGCGCCTTTTTCTTTCAAAAGCTCTAACGTTGATAAGAAATTATCTAAATGGCTTTTTAATTCTTGACTTGCCTTAGGATAATTATTTATATCACATATTTCTTTAATATAAAATAACTTTTTCCCCTTAATATCACCAGTTAAAGCCTCTTGTAAATGAATATGACTAGAATCCCATGAAGTCATATCATTTTTATCTTTCCCTTTCATAACATCAGTAACAATAGCAGCATCTAACACACTTCTAGTAAGAACCCCACAATGATCCAAACTGCTAGCAAATGGAAATAAACCATAACGAGATAACATTCCATAAGTAGGCTTGAAACCCACAATTCCACAAAAAGCCGCCGGTTTACGAATAGAATCCCCTGTATCACTACCTAAAGCAAAGGGATAAACTCCACTAGCAACAGCACAAGCTGAACCAGCCGAAGAACCAGCACACATTCTAGTTTTATCCCAAGGATTTAACACAGCACCTGTATGACAAGTAGTTCCTGTTCCTCCCATTCCAAATTCATCTAAAGCTGTTTTATTAACCATAACAGCTCCTGCATCAAATAATTTTTGAACAACTGTTGCAGTATAAAATGGAACATAATTTTTTAAAGTATTAGAAGAACCCGTTGATAATACATCTTTAGTAGAATAATTATCCTTTACCCCAAAAGGTATACCTGATAATAAATTATCAGTTACTTTAGTTCCTTTAGCATCATCACAAATAGTTACAAAAGCATTATATTTATTTTGAACTTCATGTGATTTTTTTAAGGCTTCATCAACTAATTCTTGCGAAGTAACTTTCTTATTTACTAACAAATCATGAAGCTCACTAATATTTTTTTCTAACATTTTAATCCACCACCTTTGGTACTTCTATTTCTCTACCATCTACTTTTCCAGCATTTTTTAAAGCTTCATTTATAGGAATAGATTCTAAAGCTTCATCACTTCTTAGCTCAAACTCAAAATCATCTAACGCATGTGTCATAGGACTAACACTAGAAATATTAGGTATTTTGTTTATCAAATCAATACTTTTATCTATTGCATCAAATTCATCTAAAACCATTTTATTTTCCTCATCGGTTAAACCAATAAGCAACTTACAAGCATAATCATCTACCATTTGTTTTGTAAAACTACTCATTATTTTCCTCCAATCTTAATTTCAATTCTTCTAATTGCTTTATTTTTAATTCACTTGGAGCTTCCATCATTAAATCACTAGCACTTTGGGTTTTAGGAAAAGCAATAACATCTTTTATATTATTTGTTCCGCTTAATAACATTGTAAATCTCTCCAAACCTATTGCTAAACCCGCATGTGGCGGAGCACCATATTTAAACGCTTCGACAAAAAAACCAAATTTTTGCTCAATTTCCTTTTCACTTAAATTTAAAGCCTTAAAAACTTCTTGTTGAATTTTAGGATTATGTATTCTAACTGAACCGCCACCTAGTTCATAGCCATTTAAAACTATATCATATGCTTGACTTAAACATTTTTGAGGAATATTAATTTCTTCTATATTTTTGGGCATAGTAAAAGGGTGATGCATAGCTTTATATTTCTTTTCACTATCTGAATATTCAAACATTGGAAAATCTGTTACCCATAAAAAATTCAATTTATCTTTATCTATCAAATTTAATTCATTAGCTATTTTAATTCGCAAAGCTCCTAATGATTGATACACAATATTTGGCTTATCTACAACTATTAAAACCAAATCATTATTATCTATAGAAAATCTATCTTTCATTTGGGCTAATTTTTCATCTTCTAAATTTTTAGCAATAACTCCATTAAACATATCATTATCATATTTTAACCAAGCCATACCCTTAGCTTTAAAATCCTTGATATAATCTATCATATGTTCTATATCACTTCGAGAATATTTATCCCCATTATTTTTTACAATTAAACACTTTGCTATTCCCCCATTTAAAATAGCATTTCTAAACACATTCATTTTAGTATCCGCTAAAATATCTGTTAAATCTTGTAAATATAATTCAAATCTTGTATCAGGTTTATCAGAACCATATTTATCCATAGCTTCTTGCCATGTAATTCTAGGAAATCTATCTAATTCTACATTTTTAATATGTTTAACTACATAATGTACCATTTCTTCAGTTAATTCCATAACATCTTCATCATTAGCAAAACTCATTTCCAAATCAACTTGAGTAAATTCAGGTTGACGATCACTTCTTAAATCTTCATCTCTAAAGCACTTTGCTATTTGATAATAACGCTCAAATCCTCCAATCATGAGGAGCTGCTTAAAAATTTGTGGACTTTGAGGTAAAGCATAAAAATTACCAGGATTAACTCTTGATGGAACAACATAATCTCTTGCTCCTTCCGGTGTACTTTTACAAAGAATTGGGGTTTCAATTTCCAAAAAGTCCTTATCATTCAAAAAATTTCTTATACATGCAGCAACTTTAGAACGCAATATAATATTTTTTTGCAATTTTTCTCTTCTTAAATCCAAATAACGATATTTTAAAGCTACATTTTCATTTATTTCCTTTTCTTCATAAACATTAAAAGGTAACACATCAGCTTCACTAAGTATTTTTAATTCATGAACCAACAACTCTACTTCACCAGTAGGAAGTTTAGGGTTTATCATATCTTTATCTCTTTTAATTAGTTCTCCAGTAACAGAAATACAGTATTCATTTCTAAGGTTTTCTGCCAACTCAAAATTATTCTTTAAATATCCTCTATTAAAAACTATTTGTAGTATACCACTACGGTCTCTTAAGTCAACAAATATAACTCCACCCATATCTCTTCGTTTATTTACCCAACCATAAACTGTAACAGTTTTACCTACATCTATATCTCGAAAATCATTGTTGTTATACTTTTTCAATTTTTATTATCCTCTCCATTTAAATTACATAAAATAGCATCTAATCTTATTTCAAAATCAGCAATTGTTTTATTATTATCTATATAATAATCAGCAAAAGCTATAGGCCCAGCTTTCGCAATATTTTCAATTTCGGAAATGTCTCTATCAGTTGCCTCAGCCTTACTAAATGGTCTAGTAGGCCTAATACTCAGTCTTTCATAGCGAACACTTTTATCAACAATAACAGCAATTGTAATAAGATTAGCAAATTCTTCTTTTAATATTTTTAATTCTTCCCAAGAATATAATCCATCTAAAACAACATCGTGTTCTTTAGATAATTCTTTTATTTTAGGAAGAAGTATTTTAGCATAAGCCCCCATTCCAAGCTCATTTCTTAATTTTTCTCGCATATATTTTTCATTTTTAGGTGTAACTTCTAAACCATCTTCTTTTAATTTGTCAATTGTTACGCCTCCGAAATACACTTTTTCATATCCTTTTTTTATAAGTAAGTCACAAGCTACCGATTTACCAGCCCCGCACATACCGACAATAGCAATTATATTATGCATACTAGCCTCCTAATATTCACAATTTTTTGGGGTTCTTGGATATGGAATAACATCACGAATATTATCAACCCCTGTTAGATAAATAAGTAATCTTTCAAATCCCATTCCAAATCCAGAATGAATACAACCACCATATTTTCTTAAATTTAAATACCAATCCATCCCTATTGCATCCATATTTAGTTCTTTCATTCTTGTCACTAACTTATCATAATCTTCTTCTCTTTGACTGCCTCCCATAAGTTCACCAGCACCTGGTACTTCTAAGTCTACAGCTGCAACCGTTTTACCATCAGAATTTAGTTTCATATAAAAAGCTTTTATATCTTTAGGCCAATTTTTAATAAAGACAGGGCCATTAAAATATTCCGTCAAATATTTTTCGTGTTCTTTAGCTATATCTTCGCCATAATTTGGCTCAAACTCCCATTTAACATTAGCGCTTTTTAAAATAGTTATAGCCTCTTCATGATCAATACGCTTAAAATTTGAATTAACTAACTTTTCCAGTTTATCTTTTAATCCCTTTTCAACAAATTTATCAAAAAAAGCAATTTCTTCTTTAGCATTATCTAAAACATATTTAACAATATATTTAAGCATATCTTCCATAATATTCATATCACCTTCTAAATCACAAAAAGCAATTTCCGGTTCTATCATCCAAAACTCAGAAGCATGAGTCTTAGTATTAGAATTCTCTGCTCTAAAAGTTGGTCCAAAAGTATAAACTTTTTTATAAGCCATTGCAAATGTTTCAGCTTCTAATTGCCCACTTACCGTTAAATTAGTCATTTTGCCAAAAAAATCTTTGCTATAATCAATATCTCCCTTTAAATTATCTAAAGGAAGCGTAGTTACTTGAAACATTTCTCCAGCTCCTTCACAATCACTAGCAGTTATAAGTGGCGCATGAAAATATACATAACCTCTATCCTGAAAATATTTGTGAATAGCATAAGCAGCTATACTTCTTACTCTAAATACTGCTTGAAACAAATTAGTTCTAGGACGTAAATAAGCAACTTCCCGCAAAAATTCTTTTGTATGTCTTTTGGGTTGAATTGGATAATCATCAGGACAATCGCCTAATACTTTAATCGATGTTGCCCTCATTTCATAATCTTGATTTCCACTAGATTTAACAATGATTCCCCTAGCCTCAATTGCACAACCGACTAGTAACTTCTGAATTTCCCCAAAATTTGCTAATTTATCATCATAAACTATTTGCAAATGTGTAAAAACTGTCCCATCGGCAAAATCAATAAAGCCAAAAGTTTTTTGATCCCGATGATTTCTTATCCAACCTTGTACAGTAACTTCTTTATCAACATATAAATTAATATCTTTAAATAAATCTTTTAAATCCATTTTAATCATCCTCACTATTTATTTTAATATGTAATTCTTTTAATTGATTCTCAGTCAATTCATTAGGACTACCCATTAATAAATCCATTCCACTAACATTTGGTGGGAATAGTTGAACTTCTCGTAAATTTTCTTCTCCCGTTAAAAGCATAATAATTCTATCAATTCCTGGAGCCATTCCTGCATGTGGTGGAGCACCATATTTAAATGCTGTATATAATGAGCTAAATTTATTTTTAATAACTTCTTCGTTATAACCTGCAATTAAAAAAGCTTTTTTCATAATTTCAATATCATGATTTCTTACTGCCCCACTAGCCATTTCACAACCATTACATACAAAATCATACTGATTAGCCACAATATCTTTAGGATCCATATTTTCTAAAGCTTTTAACCCACCTTTAGGCATGCTAAACGGATTATGGCCAAAATCCCACTTATTTTCTTCTTCATTCCATTCATACATTGGAAAGTCATTAATAATACAAAATTCAAAAACATTTTTATCAATTAATTGTAATTCTTCTCCCAATTTAGTTCTTAATATACCACTATATTTTTCTATATTTTTATCTCCTGCTATTAAAAAGACTACATTATTAGGTTCTAATTTTAATTGTTCTTTTATAGAATCTATTTCTTCTTCTGCTAAAAATTTAGTAATAGTTGACTTTAAACTTAAATCTTCCAATACTTTTATATAAGCCAAACCTGAAGCTCCCTTATCTTTAATAAATTCTTCTATTTTTTTAAACCAAGAATTAGGCATATCAGCACTATCAACTTTAATAGCTTTTATTACTTTATTTTTAAAACCATTAAATTCAGTATTATTAAATATATTAGTAATATCTTCAATTATTAATGGATTTCTTAAATCAGGTTTATCACTGCCATATTTAGCCATAGCCTCCTCATAAGAAATTCTTCTAAAAGGTTTACTAGATATTTTTTTATCAGAAAAATGACTAAATAATTCATAAAAAATAGTTTCCCCAACTTGATAAACATCTTCTTCAGTTGCAAAGCTCATTTCCAAATCTAATTGATAAAATTCGAGTGTTCGGTCTGCCCGACAATCTTCATCGCGAAAACAAGGAGCTATTTGAAAATATTTATTAAAGCCAGAGACCATTAAAAGTTGCTTATATATTTGAGGAGCTTGTGGCAAAGCATAAAACTTACCTTTATAATTTCTTGAAGGAATTACAAAATCTCTTGCCCCTTCAGGACTAGATGCCGTAATAATAGGTGTCGTTATTTCCGTAAATTCCATTTCTTTCATAATTTTTCTAATATAATCTATTACTTTTGTTCTAAATAGTATTTTTTCATGAACCAAAGGATTTCTTAAATCTAAATAACGGTACTTTAATCTTGTCTCTTCACTTGCATCTTTACTCCGATTAATTTCAAAAGGTAAAATATTAGCACATTTTCCAAGAACATCAATATCTTGCAAAATAATTTCAACCTCTCCCGTTTTCATTTTCAAATTAACATCTTTATCACGTAATTTTACAACTCCTATTATTGAAACCGTAGACTCTTTAGTTAAACCATTTAATTTATTTACATCTTCACTTATTACTTGAACTATCCCTGTCTCATCACGTATAGTCAAAAAACATATTTTACCTAAATTACGAATTGAATTAACCCAACCGGCTATTTTTATTGTCTTGCCTACATTAGCTTTTGATACATCACCACAATAAATATTTCTATATATATTTTCCATAATTCCTCCTATAAATTACTTAAAATAAAATCTAAAATTTCTCCCTCATCAATTTTTGTTTCTTCGCCAGTTAAAGCATCTTT
>CASEOP010000065.1 GCA_949289505.1 uncultured Mycoplasmatota bacterium | reverse complement strand
AGTCTTATTTTTAAGGCTTTTTCCATTAACTTTCTACATAACTAAATTTTCTACATAAATAAAATTATGTAGAATTCTACATAATTTTATGCTTTAATGATTAGAACAAAGAAAATTTAAAGAAGTTTTGACAACCTTTGTCGAACGTGTTTAAAATTAATTTTTTTTGTACTATATTAAAATAGCAAGGGTGATTAGAATGTTAAAAGTTGATATGGAGTATGATAAAGGTATACTTTATGTTAGGTTAAAAGGTGTACTTGATAGAAAGGCAAGTTATAAAATAAATAATTATGTGGTACCTGTTATTTTGAAACATAAAATTAAATATTTAGTGTTTAATTTATATGATTTACTTGATATTGATGAGCCTGGATTAGATGCACTACTAAATACTAAATGTGCGATTAGAACAAATAAGGGTAAAATTTGTTTATGTGAAGTTAGCAATTTTTTAAAAGATAAAATGAAAAGACTTAGATTAAAAGTGGCTAGTAATGAGCTTGCTGCTTATCATCTAATAAGGATATAATGACAGCTAACGAACTTGTTTATAATCATATGGGGTTAATAAAAAAAATTGCTAACAAATTTTATAATTATGCTCGAGAAGATTTAATTCAGGTAGGGGTTATTGGCTTACTTAAAGCTTATCAAAATTTTAAAGAAGGTGATGCTAAATTTAGTACATATGCGTATCCTTATATTTTTGGTGAGATGTATAATTTGGTTCATGCTAATAGAGATATTAAAGTTAGTAAAGATTTATTAAAATTGTATAAAGTTATCGAAAAAACAAGATTTGAACTGGCACAAAGATTAAATTATATTCCTAGTGATATGGAAGTAGCTAATTTTTTAGAATTTGACTATAACATCGTTAGAGAAGCTGTATGCTGTAGTCAAGCTTTAATATCACTTGATGATGAGGCTAATCTACTTAATTTGCATGAAGTTATACCGGATAAAAATACAGTTAATCCTGATTTAAAATTGGATATAGATGATAGTTTTAAGGTTTTAGATAGTGATGAAAAAGCAATTATAAGGGCTCGATATTTTGATGATTTAACACAAAGTGAAGTAGCTAAGAAACTTAATATGACTCAAGTTATGGTGAGCCGCTATGAAAAAAAGAGTTTAGAAAAAATGAAAATGGTATTAATGTAATACTTTGGGTTTTCCTAAAGTATTTTTTGTGTTATAATGATTGCAAGTGCTGAAGTAGCTCAGTCGGTAGAGCAACGCACTCGTAATGCGTAGGTCGAAGGTTCGATTCCTTTTTTCAGCACCATAATTAATTTTGTTTTTAATATTAGATTGATATATAATTATTAATCTTTTTTTATTTAAATTATGTGTACAATAGATGTTAAAATATTTGGTATAAATTGACAATTTTTGTTTTAATATGTTATTATTAGTTTCCCACCTTTGGAAAGGAGACTAATTTAATGCTTTTGTTTCTTTACTTAATAAGTGTAGTATTTAGCATCATAATAGTAGACATTATAAATTTTTACTTTTGGGAGCGATTACAAGAAGATGGAATAAAAATAACTTTTAATAATTCTATGTATGAAAATTTAAAAGATAATTTTTTACTTATTATTAGAATATGTATTCCTATTTTTAATATAATTAATATAATGTATTTATTGAGTAGTTATAAAAAAATATATAAAAGATTGGTGGAAAAAAAGTTTTTGCAGGGAGAAATATTGTTTGATAAACAAAAAAAAGTATACTAATATTGATTTTTGTAGTATTATATTTTTGTTGGGGGAATGGATATGGAACAGTGCTTTTCGATATATTTTTTGGGTCAAGAAATAGTGTTGCCAAAAGATATTGTATATTTTATAGGTGATTATGGAATAATTAAAACGGTATGGCTTAATGAAGATGAGGATTATAAAAAAGTATTATTTGGAATTGTTGATAAAAATTATAAAACGATTGTTCCTTTAATTTTTTATGATATTTTAGATAAATTTTCTTTTTTGCAAGATAATAGAATTATTTTGAAGTTAAATTCTACTCCTGATAGATTGTATCTTATAGAAGTGTTAGAAAACAAACATATTTTTAATATTTTGCCTTATGTAGATTATGAACTTGTTGATAATAGACTTGTAAAAGTAAAAAACATTTTATTTGATGATGTTTATGCACTTTATGATACTAGTGAAAATAGAATGATAACGTCATATTTTCATCATATTTCAGATTTTTATTATGATGAATCTAAAAATACTGTTTGTGCATTAGTAGTTTATTTTGTGCCTTATAATGATGGTCAATATAATCAAATTATTACTTATATTGATTTTAATGGCAATGTAATAGAGCCTTATTTAGATGTAGATAATGAGATACAGTTTGATATGAGTATGAAATTAAGTGAGGTTGTAGCTTTAGTTCAACAAAATATGGATGGTTACATAAGATAATGGAAGTTATAAAAAAAAATAATTTGGATTGGATTAATTTGTTTTCTAGTATTGATAAAATAAGATTAAGTAGTGGAAGAAAAATTTTTGATGATACAATAAAATGGCTATCTAATGTAAAAAAAGGTAAAGTGTTAAAACTTGATGAGATTAGTTTGCTTTTAAATATTTTAGCTAAATATGATATTAATGATATAGATTTGATGATTAGATTTTTAAATAAAATAAAAGCTATATATGATTTTAAAAATATTATAAATAATATTAATTTATATGAAAAAATGTATGGGATAAAAGAAATTACTTTTATTTTAGGTGATGATAAATTTAATAAGATTAATACTGTTTTTTCCAATGTATATTTAAAAAGATGTTTTGTAAGTAGAAATGTGATTTTAATGTCAAGGTTTGATTTTAAAAGAGGGCAAATAAATTTATTAGTTGATAATAGATATGATTTTATTATAGATGAAAAAGATTTTAGGGATAATTATGATAATAGAGTTCTTTATACGACAGGTTTTTATTTTAATAGTTTAACTATGCCATCTAAGGAAGAAATGGATTTAATTGTGTTAGATGATTTAAGGAGTAAGTGGTTGGATCAATTGTTATTTAGTATTAAAAAATTTACTGGTCAAATAAGTTTGGATTATTTAGATAATAAATCATTTAGATTAGAACAATTAGATGATAACTTAGGTTATATTGTGTTTAGTGATGGATTATTATTGGATTGTTATGGTAATGAAATAGGATATAATAGTTTAAAAACTGATGATTTTGTGGTAAAACATGCTTTAGTTTTATTGGTCGGAAAAGTCTTTGATGATAATATTGTTGATTTTAGATTAATTATTAATCCATTATATTTTAAAAAATATTGGGAAGAAAAGAAAGATAAACAAGAAATTGATTATTTACAAATTATTTTATCCTTATTAGATGATGTAAATTTAGAAGGAAAATATGGTATTTCGAAATAATTATGTTGATTTTTAAGATACCTTATAATATAATATTTTTGAAAGTTTAATCGAAGTTTTAATTTACTCCTTAAATTATTACTTGGATTAAACGGTTTATGAAAGAAAAGGAGGAATAATTATGGCAGTTACAAAAGCTGAAAAAGCTAAATTAATTAAAGAATTTGGTAAGAATGATAAGGATTGTGGTTCTGCTGAAGTACAAGTTGCTATTCTTACACATGAAATTAATGATTTAACTGAGCATTTGAAAGTACATAAACATGATTATCATTCAAATCGTGGACTTTTAATGAAAGTTGGAAAAAGAAGAAAATTATTAGCTTATTTAAAAGAAAATGATGTTGTTAGTTATAGAAATGTAATTAAAAAGTTAGGTTTAAGAAAATAGGGCACTAAAATTTTTAGTGTCTTTTTTTATAAATAGAAGGAGCATTTATGAAAAAAGTATTTAAATTAAATTTTTTAGGAAGAGATTTAATTGTTGAGACAGGTGAACTTGCTAAACAAACTAATGGGGCAGTATTAGTTCGTTATGGAGATACAGTTGTTTTATCAGTTTGTGTAATGGGAAAAACAGTTTTGAATCAGGATTTTTTCCCTTTACAAGTTTTATATCAAGAAAAATTATATTCGGTTGGTAAAATACCAGGTGGTTTTATTAAGAGAGAAGGTAGACCAAGTGATGCAGCGACGCTTGCTGCAAGACTTATTGATAGACCTATTAGACCAATGTTTGATGATAATTTAAGACAAGAAATACAAGTTATTAACACTGTTTTGTCTGTTGATCCGGATAATTCACCGGAAATGGCAGCTTTATTTGGCTCTAGTTTATGTTTGGGAATCTCAAAGATTCCTTTTGATGGACCTGTTAGTGGCGTAGTTGTTGGTAAAGTTGATGGTAAATTAGTAATCAATCCAACAGCTCTACAAGTAGATAAAAGCGTTTTATCTTTAACTGTAGCAGGAACTAGTGATGCTATATGTATGGTTGAGGCAGGAGCAGAAGAATTAAGCGAAAAGGAAATGCTTGAAGCTTTAATGTTTGGACATGAAAATGTAAAAAAGTTGTGTGATTTTCAAAAGCAAATTATTGAGGAAATTGGAGAGGAAAAAATAGAACTTCCTAAAGCAGAATTAGATGAAGAAATTAATAAAAGTGTTAGAGAATATGCGACTAGTGATATGCTTGCGGCTATACAAATTAAAGAAAAATTGGAAAAGTATGCCGCTATTGATGAAGTAAAGACTAGAACGGTAGAAAATTTTGCGGAGGTTTATGCTGAAGATATTGATGCTGAAGAAAAATTAAAACAAGTAGAAAAAATTGTTAATTTAATTGAAGCTGAAGAAGTTAGAAAACTTATTACAGATAAAAAAATTAGGCCAGATGGTAGAGCAATGGATGAAATTAGACCTCTTTCATGTGAAATTGATTTATTACCTAGAACTCATGGCTCGGCTGTATTTACTAGGGGTGAAACACAATCACTTGCTACTACTACTTTAGGGGCTATTGGTGAACATCAAATTCTTGATGGTTTAGGTCTTGAAGATTCTAAACGCTTTATGTTACATTATAATTTTCCACCTTTTTCAGTAGGTGAGACGGGTAGATATGGAGCTCCTGGTAGAAGAGAAATAGGACATGGAGCTTTGGGAGAACGGGCTTTATCATACGTAATTCCTAGTGAAGAAGAGTTTCCTTATACGATAAGAGTAGTAAGTGAAATATTAGAATCTAATGGAAGTAGTAGTCAAGCAACTATTTGTGCTGGGTGTTTAAGTTTAATGGCAGCTGGAGTACCTATAAAAGCACCTGTTGCGGGTATTGCAATGGGCTTAATTGAATCACCTGATAAAAAGAAACATACGATTTTAACAGATATTCAAGGCCTTGAAGATCATATGGGTGATATGGATTTTAAAGTAGCAGGTACTAAAAAAGGTATTACGGCACTTCAAATGGATATTAAGATTAAAGGTGTTACAGAAAAAATTTTAAAAGAAGCTTTGGCTCAAGCAAAAAAAGCTAGATTACAAATATTAGATGTTATGGCTAATTGTATTCCAGAGCCTCGAAAAAGCCTATCAAAATATGCACCTAAAATTGATACATTTAAGATTAACCCTGATAAAATCAAAGACGTTATTGGGCGTGGAGGCGAAATGATTACAAAGATTATTTTGGAAGCTAGTAATGTTAAATCGGTAAATGATAAAGACGCAGTAAAAGTTGATCTTGAAGATGATGGAAGAGTAATTATATATCATACTGATGCTAGTATTATTGCAAAAACAAGAAAAATGATTGAAGAAGTTATTAGAGAAGTAGAAGTTAATGCAATTTATACAGGTAAGGTTGTTAAAGTAGAAGATTTTGGCTGTTTTGTAGAGTTATGGCCTGGTTGTGAAGGATTAGTTCACGTATCTGAACTTGATACAAAAAGAGTTGATAAACCAAAAGATATTGTTAGTGTTGGCGATAAAATATTAGTTAAAGCTTTAGGCTATGATAATAGAGGTAGACTTAACTTATCAAGAAAACAAGCTTTACCTAAAATGGATAAAAAAGAAAGAAAAGAAAAAGATAAAAAGTTCTAATTATTTAGAATTTTTTATTGTGTAACGAAAACCCCCAGTTTGTACTGGGGGTTCTAGGAACTTATAGTTTTGAGTAGAAAAAAAGGACCTTCCTCAATT
>CASEOP010000064.1 GCA_949289505.1 uncultured Mycoplasmatota bacterium | reverse complement strand
TCTTTCTAATTGTTTACGATTTGCTTTATTAGCGAATGTTTCTTTAAATAGTAAATCATGCATTAGTGTCAAATTATTTTTTATCATGTATTTTCCTCCCTTGCTAGTAATATACCGAAAACTAAAAAGAAAGTCAAAAGCCCAAACTAATAGTATTCACTAATGAAATTAATATATTTTGCCAGTAAAATTATTATAATTCATTACTCAAAATATACTGATTAGTATAATTTAATACTTTTTATTAAAAATAATTTTACTAAATAAAAAAGAAGATAATTATTTCTCTTCTAAATTTAATTTTAATGTTTTTTCTAAAATAATTTCTTCTTCTCGATAATTAAGTGCTAATCCTATAGTAAATATATAAGACAATAAATATAACCAAATAATTAATACAACAATACTTGCAAGATTACCATAAAACACATCATATCTCGCAAAATTAGTCGTATAAATTGAATATACATACGTAATAATTATAAATCCAATTGTCGTAAAAATAGCTCCCTTATTAACCTCATTACTTCTAATTTTTTTATCAGGGGCCATTGTAAAAATAATTTTAATAAAGAAAAAAATTATAAACCATGAAACAGGCCCTTTAAGTACACTAATAACTAAAGTAATATTTGTAATTATTTTTTCACTAATATCCATTATTTGTAACATTTCAATTATTTTATTGCCAAAAACACTAAATATAAGCAAAAATATAAATAAAAGAATAATTATTAAAATCATAACCAAGGATTTTAATCTTCTTTTAAAAAAACTTGAATTCTTTATTCCATAAATCATATTAGAACTAGCAATAACACTAGCAGCCCCATTACTAGCAATGATGTATGCTATAACTAAAGTTAAGAAAAAATTCCAATCAGCTGTTACAACCATATTAGTGCCCAATAACATATCAGCAAATTCCCTGCTAAAAGACTGAGTAATAAAATCACTTATAAAATGCATATCAAAATGAAAAAAAGATGCAACATAAGTTAAAATAGTTAAGGTAGGAACAATAGAAATTACAAAAGAAAAAGCAAGATGACCTGGTAAAACTTCCATTTCTGGTTTAGTAATAATTTTCCAAAAATTACTAGCCCCCCTTTTTATTTTATCTCGCATCTTTACCCTCACTTTTCTTTTTTTGATTTTTCATTTCATCAGTAGCTTCTATAATCGCATCTTCAATTGTTTTAACGTTATCAACAATCATTGAATAACCAAATTCAGCTCCATAATCATAAGGTAGTTTTTTAAATTCTTTATTAAGTTTATGTATATAGTTACTAATTTGCTTTTGCGTAAAACCTACCAAATAAATTAAAAATTCATTCCCATCAGTTCTCATAATATCACTATTATCTAATTGCGTTTTAATAAGAATATTAGCGGCTGCCTTAATTTGTTTATCTCCTTCTTCATAGCCTAATGTATCATTAATAAATTGAATATTATTTAAATCAACAACAATCATAGTTTGAGGATAAATAGTATTATTATTCCAATTATGAATATATTCATTTAAATAATTTCTATTTTTTAAACTAGTAAGTTGATCAATAAATTTCATTTTATTATCTTTTTTAATTCGTTTAGCAATTTTAATTCTTTTGCTACTCTTATAAAAAATAATAAATATTACAGCAAAAATAAATAATGAAAGTAAAATATATTTAGCTATACTTCCTAAAAGACTACCCGTTTTAACAGTCATACTATGCGAATACATTCCATCATAAATAACTTCATTATTATCTACAATCATTGAAAATTTAGAAAACAATTTATAAAAAGCACTATCACTTTTAGCTTTAAACTCATAAGTTTTACTTAAAGAATTACTATATCTTTCAGTATAATTAGATAACCTATTTCCTGAGTACAAATCATATATATTTTTATCTATTACAATTATTTCTTCTTGTTTATTTAATTTTTTTAAATCATTATCATCTTCATAAGTTTTAATATCAATTCCTTTAACGCTTTTCAAATAATTATGCAAATAACTATTTTCTTCAACATAAACCGTTTTTCCAACCAAACTTTGAACACTATTTACAACCAAATTACTTTTATTATTGGCTATAACACTATATTTAACAATAATATTAGAATCAATATTATAATAATTATCATCTAAATTATAATAATTAAAATATAAATCTACTTCCTTATTATTTAATGCTTTTTTAAATCTATTTAAATTACGATATTTAGTATAATTTATTTCTATTCCACTAAATTCACTAAAATCATATAAATACATAGCTATAATACCACCATAATTACCACTCATAATAACTTCATACGGACTATTATTAATAAAACCATAATTATAAGTAATTGACCTCATCGCATCTATTTCAGTTTCACTAATACTTAAAACTTTTGTAACTAAATTAAATTCTTCTCTTTTTAAATAACTATCTAAATTATCTTGATACCAAACATTATAAAATTTCTTTAAAATATTATTTAGTTCATCATTATCACCTTTAATAACATAATATAATTTAATATCAGACAAGTGGTAATTAATATAATAATCATTTTCTAAAATAACATCTAAATAAATAGTCAAAGGTACAATCATATAATTTATTTTATCATTTTCTTTAAAAGCTTCAAGCAACTCTTCTTTACTATCATATTGAGATAAAGTAATATTTCCACTCGTGTTTAAATATGAACTAACATATGACATATCATTTTTTATAACCCCAATATTAAATCCTGCAAGTTCACTATAATCACTAACTATTTCTCTTTCCAATCCAACTAAAACATAATGATCATCATAAAAAACAAAATCATCACTTTCAAGTGTTCTACTGACACCTAACGTAAGGCCACTAGTATTTTCTTCATAATTAAAAGTAACTGGATTTACTTCTAAACCATATTCACTTTTAAAATCATTTAAAAATTCATAAAACACTCCTGTCCCTGTATTTCCAAAAACATTTACATCATTAACAACATTTATATTTTGTACTTTATCAATATTGTTATTAATCCATTTTCTTTCACTGGATGTTAGCTTATTTTCATCCGTTAAAATACGATAAGCAACCAACCCTACAATAACAACAAATAATATGATTACGATTGTAATAATTACACTTTTTTTACTTTTCATATCCTATCCTACTCTTCTAAAGTCGTTTCTTCTTCCTCAAATTCAGTATTATTATTCCAAACAATACCACCAGTACCTGATACATTTCTAGCTCCAATTATTTTAAAGCCTTCAGCATCTTCGGCATCATTAGCACTTATCATAAACTCTAGATCATAAAAACTTAATGTTTCTTCCGTAAAATAATCCAAACTAGCCAAAGCAATACTTTGTGCTTCCACTAAAGTAGTTGCAGGAGCAAATAAAATATTTACATAAATAACTTTCCCACTAACTCTAATTGTTGATTCCAAAACTATTTCATTTTCTTCAATCTTAGCTATAATATCTTTTTGATCATCATCATTAAAAGGATAATCTTCAATATTTTCCAACCTATCTCCATATTTAGAACTAGAATCACCCACAAAATAAGTAAAAACAACAATAGAAATAGCTATTAAACACGCAATTAAAATAAAAAATAAAACAAATAACACACTATTCTCTTGCCATATTTTTTTTATTTTCTTCATTAATAAATTCACCTCATAGCAAATTTATTATAACATTATTTAAATAAGAAGACAATTTATAATTATTTTACAATTATTGTCAAAAAAAATGTAAATAGTTTACAAACTATCTACAATACCTTTAAAATCATTTTCAAACCAAATAGTAATTCCAAGGTCTTTAGCCTTAGTAAATTTACTCCCAGGCTCAGTTCCTACAATAACAACATCCGTCTTTTTACTTACACTATCAACGCATTTTCCACCATAAGATTCAATTAAATCTTTTATTTCCTCTCTACTCATAAAACTAATAGTTCCTGTAATAACAAATTTTTTCTCCGTAATATTTACATTATTTTTTATAGTGCCACCCAAATAAGACATATTAATACCTAAATCTTTAAGTTTAGAAATTAACATAGTATTAACCGGATTAGCAAAATAACTAACAATATTTTGGGCCAAGATTTCTCCAATGTCTTTAATACTTAATAAATCTTCATATGTAGCTAAACATAAATTATCCATATTTTGATAAGTACTAGCAAGTAACTTAGCATTTTTAGCTCCTATACCACTAATACCTAACCCAAAAATCAGTCTTTCTAAACTATTTTTTTTACTCTCTTCAATTGCCAGCAAAAGATTAGTAACTTTTTTTAATCCATAGCCTTCAAGCTCAATAATATCCTCTTTATAAGTTTTCAAATTATAAAAATCATCAATGGTTTTAATAAATCCCTCATTATAAAAATCCTCAATAATTTCTTCTCCCAAACCATCTATATTCATAGCATTTCTACTAGCAAAATGAATTAAACCCTCAATATTTTTTTTCGGACAATTATCATTTACACAAAAATAATCAACATTCCCTTTTTTTACTAACAAACTACCACAAATAGGACAATTATTAATCATTTTAAAAAGAGTTTCATTACCAATTCTTCTCTCCGATTTAGCTTCTACTACCTCTGGAATTACATCACCAGCCTTTTTAATAGAAACAATATCGCCAATTCGCAAATCCAAAGTTTTACAATAATCTTCATTATGTAACGTGGCTCTTCTAATAGTTGAACCCATAACTAAAACCGGCTCTAAAACAGCATTTGGTGTTATTTGTCCCGTTCTACCGACGGTAAACTTAATATCAATTAATTTAGTTAAAACTTCTTCAGCAGGAAATTTATAAGCTGTGGCCCACCTAGGATATTTAACTGTTGACCCAAGACTTTGTTGCATTTTAATATCATTTACTTTTATTACAATTCCATCAATTTCATAAGGTAAACTATTTCTTTTCTCCGTATATTCTTTTACAAATTCTAATATTCCATCTACATCTTTAACAAGTCTACTAGCTCCATTAACTTTAAATCCCAATTTTTTCATATATTCTAAAGCTTCATAATGAGTATTAATATTATAATCAAGTGGATTAGGTAAATGATAAATCCAAGTATCCAAATGTCTTTTAGCTGCCACTTTAGGATCGAGTTGTCTAATTGAGCCTGCTGCCGCATTCCGCACATTTTGAAGTTTTACCTCACCATTTTTTTCTCTTTCCCTATTTAATTTTTCTAACGTGGCTTTATTCATATATATTTCCCCACGTACTTCAATATCTATATCAATTCCCAAATCAAGAGGAACAGTTTTAATAGTTTTAACATTATGAGTTATATCCTCCCCAATTATTCCATCACCTCTAGTGGCCGCAAACTTAAGTTTACCATGTTCATAATGAAGAGATACACTAAGCCCATCAATTTTAAGTTCACAAACATATTCAGGGCTAAAACCAGCATTTTTAATTCTTCTATCAAATTCTCTTATTTCTTCTTCATTGAAAACATTAGCTAAGCTTATCATTGGAATAGAGTGTCTAACTTTAACAAACTTATCAATAGCTTCTCCCCCAACTCTTTTAGTTGGACTATTAAGATCAGCAAGCGAAGTATATTTTTCTTCCAAATTAATTAATTCTCTTAAATACTTATCATATTCTTGATCTGTAATCGTTGGATTATCTAAATTATAATATTCATAATTTGCTTTATTTATAATATTTGTTAATTCTTGAATTCTTTTTTTAGCCTCTATTTCTTCATTTCCATAATTCACTCGGATAATCCCCTTTCTTTACCATTTCACCAATTTTATTTTTTAAACCATTTAAATCATCTTTATAAGTCATACCAAGCCAAATACCATCACTAACTAAATTTTTAAGTACTATTTCACCAGTTTCTAATCTTTCTTTAATAACATCAGGTAATAAGGCTTCATTATTAAGAACAAATTCATCATCATTTTCTAAAAAACGCCGAAAATAATCATCTAAATATTGAAAAAAGTTATTTTTAAAAGCAAACATATTAACTGAAACAGGATGATTAAGTTCCATTTTAAAAGCCTTATCACCATTTAAAGGTACTGCTAGTACATAATCATTATAAGTTGTCATACTACTTTCAACTAGTTTTAAAATATTATCTTCCCTTAAAAAACAAACAGCCCTTTTAACACTTCCAAATAAAGAGGACGTAACTTGATATGGAAAAGTAATACAAGCATAAGTATTTGCCGCATAATTATTATCTAAAAAACTACTAGCCTTCACATAAGAATCATAACCATAAAAATCATCAGCATTAATAACAACAAAATCTCCCAAAACATAAGGCCTAGCACTTAAAACCGCTTGAACTGTCCCCCATGGCTTATTTCTTCTATTAGCTAAATATTTTTTTATTGGTATATTATCAATTTCTTGAAAAGCATAACATACTTTTATTTTCTTTTCTAATCTCTTCCCAATCGTATGCGAAAAAACGTCATATAAATCTTTTTTAATTACAAATACTACTTTAGTAAAACCAGCTCTTAATGCATCATAAACCGAATAATCAATTATAAATTCGCCATTAGGCCCCACGGGTTCTATTTGTTTTAATCCCCCAAATCTACTTCCCATACCTGCTGCCATTACTACTAAAGTTTTCTCTTTCATATATCCTCCATTTTTTAAATTATATCAAAAGAACAACTAAAAAATCTACATTTTCTTTAAACTCTTATGATTTTTCATAAGCTTTCTAATCCCAAAATTTTTCGCAAATGCAACACTTACAAACTTATCATCAACACCTATAACTACCCCCTTACCATAAATAGTATGTATAACAATGTCACCATTTTTATAAATTACATCATCATTAGTATACATACTATTTTTATCTATAACTTTTTCTTCTTTAACACTACTACTTTCTATTTCAATCGAATTATCATCTACTTCACTAATAAATCTTGAAGGAGCATTAGCCGTAGTTTTACCATACAACATTCTTTTTTTAGCATTTGTTAAATAAAGTCTCTCTTTTGCTCTTGTAAAACCTACATAACAAAGTCGTCTTTCTTCTTCTATCCCACTATTACCTTCTAAAAAAGCATTTTGATGAGGAAAAATTCCTTCTTCCATTCCTGTTATAAACACTACTGGAAATTCAAGTCCTTTAGCACTATGAAGTGTCATTAAAGTAATAACATTATCATCATCTTTATGTTCTGATATATCGGCAATTAAACTTATTTCATCTAAAAAATCACTTAAATTAACTGAGCCTGTTCTCGCCTCAAATGAAGCTGTAATACTTTTAAATTCCATTAAGTTTTCTAGTCTTAATTCAGCATCTAAACTTTTTTCCTGTTCCAATTCTTTTTTAAGTCCACTTTTATCTAATACATCATCTATTAGTTCTGTCAAAGATAAATTTAGACTATCATTTTGTAATTCTAATATTATATTTTTAAATTCCAATTCTTTACCCGATATAATTGCCTCAAACATAGATATATTTTGCCCAATAGCACTATTTTCAATATCCATAACTGTTTTATTACCAATACCCCTTTTTGGTATATTAATAACTCTTCTTAAACTAATGTCATCAAAAGGATTATTAATAAGTCTTAAATAACATAACAAATCTTTAATTTCTTTCCGATTATAGAAATAATAACTACCTACAACCTTATAAGGAAACCCATTTTTAAGTAAAACTTCTTCTACGTTTCTTGATTGCGCATTAGTCCTATAAAATATAGCAAAATCTTTATAAGTATATCCTTCTTTTAATAATTTTTTTATTTCATCTACTATTAAAGCAATTTCATGTTTCTCATCATAACTACGCAAATACTTAACTTTAACTCCATCACCTAAAGTACTATATAAATCCATTTCTTTTCTTTCTTTATTATTTTTAATCACACTATTAGCGGCATCTAATATATTTTTTGTACTTCGATAATTTTGCTCTAACTTAACTACTTTTGTGTCTTTAAAATTATTTTCAAAATCAAGTATATTCCTAAAATTAGCCCCTCTAAACCCATAAATAGATTGCGATGGATCACCTACAACAAATATATTTTTATATTTATTAGCAAGCATCCTACTAAGTTTATATTGTACTTCATTTGTATCTTGATATTCATCAATTAAAATATATTTATAATGTTCTTGATAACGTTCTAATATATTACTATTACGTTTAAATAATTCTACAGGTAACTTAAGTAAATCATCAAAATCAACGGAATTATTCTTCCTTAATACTTTATTATATTCATGATAAATATCCACAACTTTTAATTCCACCGGCGTATTAAAAAATTTATCAATATCAGCCTCAGTTAATAATTCATTCTTAATAAAACTAATTTTACTTCTCACAAAATAAGGACTAACATCTTTACTATCAATATTTTTTTCCTTCATAATTTTTTTAATTATACTTAATACATCTTCACTATCCAATATTGTAAAATTTTTATCCATCTCTAAACTATCAACATTTTCTCTAATTATTTTAAGTCCAAAAGAATGAAAAGTCCCTACAAACACTTGATTATTAGGAACAATTATATTTAATCTTTCTCTCATCTCTTTAGCCGCTTTATTAGTAAAAGTAATAGCAAGTATATTATAATCACTTATATTAGATTCTAAAAGATACGCTATACGCGTCGTAAGTACTTTTGTCTTACCAGAACCTGCCCCAGCTATAACTAAACATGGACCATCTATATGTTTTACCGCCTCAATTTGTTGTTCATTTAATTTATCAAACATTATTACTACCACCTTACCTAATAATTATACCAAAACATATGTATTAAAAAAAGAGAACTTTACACAAGTTACTATAAATATTTTGTTGTCCACTTTTCCCTTATTTCCGGACACATTTTAATTGAAAAAAAATAAGAGTTTTACCCCTTATTTATCTAATATAAATGTTAGCATTTATAAAAATATCAAGAAACTGTAAACGGCTTAAGTCCGGATAAATTTTGTCTCAATTTCTATGATATTAAAAAAGACATTTTTCTATGTTAGAATTATGCCTTTTATTTCTCTTATAGGTATTGTACAACC
>CASEOP010000063.1 GCA_949289505.1 uncultured Mycoplasmatota bacterium | reverse complement strand
TGAGAATACTTGACTTTTACTTGTTGGAATGGTTGTATTTCTTGGAATTAATACAGTCATAACGCCACCTAAAGTTTCAAGTCCGAGTGATAATGGTGTAACATCAAGTAAGACGATATCTTCAACTTCACCAGTTAAGACACCACCTTGAATAGCAGCACCCATAGCAACTACTTCATCAGGGTTAACACTCTTATTAGGTTCTTGGCCAAGTTCTTTTTTAACAAGTTCTTGAATATATGGAATACGTGTAGAACCACCTACAAGAATAACTTTATCAATATCCTTATTAGTTAATTTAGCATCTTTTAAAGCTTTTCTTACTGGTTCCATAGTAGAATCGAATAAGTCTCTATTTAAATCTTCAAATTTAGCTTTGGATAATGTTGTTTCAAAATGAAGTGGTCCATCACTATTTTGAGCTATAAATGGTAAGCTAATTTGAGCGGTAGTCATACCAGATAAATCTTTTTTGGCTTTTTCAGCGGCATCTTTAATACGTTGCATGGCCATTTTATCTTTAGATAAATCTACACCGTTTTCCTTTTTGAATTCTTCAACTAAGTAATTCATAATACGTTCATCAAAATCATCGCCACCTAAACGATTATTACCAGCAGTTGCTTTAACTTCAAATACACCATCACCAAGTTCAAGAATAGATACGTCAAATGTACCTCCACCTAAGTCATATACTAGAATAGTTTGTAATTTATCTTGTTTATCAAGTCCATATGCTAGAGCTGCAGCTGTAGGTTCATTAATAATTCTTTCAACTTCAAGTCCTGCTATTTTACCAGCATTTTTAGTAGCTTGACGTTCAGCATCATTAAAGTAAGCCGGAACCGTAATAACTGCTTTAGTTACTTTTTCACCTAAATAAGCTTCAGCATCTTTTTTTAATTTAGCAAGTATTTTAGCACTAATTTCTTCTGGAGTATACTTCTTGCCATTAGCCTCTACTTTTTCACTAGTACCCATTTTTCTTTTAATAGATGAAATTGTATTTTTGGCATTGGTTACAGCTTGATTTCTAGCTATTTGACCTACCATTTCATCTTCGCCTTTAAAAGCTACTACTGATGGAGTTGTACGAGAACCTTCACTATTAGGAATAACCTTAGGTTCCCCTCCTTCTAAAACTGAAACACAACTATTAGTTGTACCTAAATCTATACCGATAATTTTACTCATTATTCATCAATCCTTTCTTCACTTTCTTTTTCTTGAGTAATTATTTCTCTTTCATTAACTTTAACCATCGCTGGCCTAATAATTTTATCATGATACATATACCCTTTTTGCAATACTTCTAAAACAATATTATTTGCAAATTCATTATTTGTATCAGTTAAAACAGCATTCATTATATTTGGATCAAATTCTTGATGTAAACAGGTAATTTCTTTTACCCCTTTATTTGTTAAAATGCTTTTTAAATTTTCGTAAATCATTTTAAAACCTACTAAAAACTTATCAGCTCCTTCTATATTGGTATTAAGAGCTCGTTCAAAATTGTCTATGATTGGTAATAATTGTTCAATTAAATCAGCGCCATCATATTTATAAGCATTAGCTAAATCCATTTCGCTTCTTCTTTTTATATTTTGCATTTCAGCTGTAATACGAAGCACTTTTTCTTTTAAATCAAGATTAGCTTTAATTAGCTCATCTTTTTCTTTATCAATTTTTTTATGCTTTTCTTTTACCTTCTTTTTTGAATTTTTTTCTTCTGTAGTTTCTTTTTCTTCCAAAGTTTCTTCTTTAGACTCTGCAACGTCTACATTTTTAACTTCTTCTTCCATTTAATCACCTTTTTCTTCTAACCATTTGTTTAAAATATTAAGTACCCCTACAACTCTATCATATTCCATTCGTTTTGGCCCAATAATTGCTATTGTTCCTTTTTCACCACCTAAAGAATAATTAGTCTTAATAACGGTAACATTGTCATCAAACTCTGTTTCACTGCCAATATAAATACTTATATCACGGTTATCTTTTTTGACTATTTTTTTTACTTGTTCATCATCTTCAAGTTTAGAAATTAGCCTTTTAATTTCGGAAGTATCGGTGTATTCGGGTTGATTTAACATTTTAGATTTACCAACAACGTGGATATTTTCATTGTTGTTTATAAAATCATGAAAAGCGTCATAAAATATGCCATATACAGCTTCGTATTGTTCTACTTGTTTAGAAATAATTGGTTTTATATCATATTCTAATCTTTCACTAACTAAATTTATCGGAGTACCAATAAGCATTTTGTTAATGATTTCGCTTATTTTTACAACTTCAAGCATATTAATATCCTTAGAAATGTTAAATTGTTTATTTTTAATAATACCTTTATCGGTGCATACGAGCGCTACTAACTTTGTGTCATCAAGTGGTATTATATTAATTTGTCTTAAAACATTTTCATCACTTTCTTTACCCAAGGAAATGCTTGTATAATTAGTTATATCACTAATAATTTCTAAGCATTTTTCTATAGCATCACTGACCGTTAAATTTTTGCTTGTAAATAAGGTTTGAAGCTTTAGCATATCTTCTTTATTTAATTCTTTCGGTTCCATTAAATTGTCAACATAGTATTTATAGCCTGCTTCACTAGGAATACGACCGCTTGAAATGTGATTTTTTTCAAGCAAACCTAATTTTTCTAAAAAAGCCATTTCATTTCTAATGGTAGCACTAGAACAATTAAATTTGTCACATAAATGTTTCGAGCCAATTGGCTTTACTTCTTTAATATAGCATTCAACTATTTCTTTTAATAAACTTTTTTGCCTTTCATCCACGCTTTAATCACCACTCTTAGCACATTCTTTTCTTAAGTGCTAATACCATTATAATATTATGCTTAGCACTTGTCAATATATAACTGCTAATTTGGGTGTAAATTTTTTTCGCAGGTAAAATAGTAGTTAATGGTATATATGATTAACTACTATTTTTTCTATTTTGTCCCAATTATTAC
>CASEOP010000062.1 GCA_949289505.1 uncultured Mycoplasmatota bacterium | reverse complement strand
ATTAATAATACTTTTAAACTTTTTCTCATATAATTATCCCTCTACTTTAAATAATAATACTTTTAAATAATTATTTCATTACATTCGGCAAAACTAGCCAAAACTTTCACATCATATGTTTTTCTACTATATATTTCTAGTATACAATATTGTTGAGAATGTTTCAATATTTTTTTCAATATTTCAGTCAATATTTATCCATGAAAAATCTAAATGAGATAATCTATACATGGAGAAATTTATGAATTATGGAATGAAACTTAAAGATATAAGAGATTTATACGAAGTTACCCAAGAAGAAATAGCTAATATATTAAATATAGCTAGAAGCACTTACAATCAATATGAACAACAATATGACATTATTCCTATTAAACATTTAAATAAATTTGCTAATCATTTTCAATTATCATTTGATTACATATTTGATTTTACCAATATAAAATGCTATCAAGATGAAATAGCCAAAATAGATACCAAAATAAGTGGTCAAAGATTAAAAGAATTACGCAAAGAATTCAATCTAACCCAAACCAAATTGGCTAAAAAGCTTAATATAGCCGCTAGCATAATTAGTGAATATGAACATGGTAATTATCCCATAAGTAGTGCTACTCTCTATTCCCTAAGTAATACTTATAAAATATCAAGTGATTACTTAATTGGTAAAACTAATAAGATTAAATATTTAGAAACAAAAAAAGAATTAGTTGGTTAATTCTTTTTTTATTCATGAACAAGCAATTCTTTATCACTATTAACAAGTTTATCTACTTCAACTTTATTAATTGAATCAAACCTTTTCGTAATTTTTTCACTAGTCGTATTAAGTTCTTCAACGCTTTTTGATACCGTACTAATATTTCTTGCTAGTTTATCCCATCTTTCTTTATATCTAGCAAATTCTACACTAAGTTTATTTAATTCATCATGAATAATCTTAGCATATTTATCTCTTTCCATATTTTTTAAAATCATTTCAATAACCGTTAAAGTACTCATTAAAGTAGTAGGACTAGTAATCCACACTTTTTTCCCATAAGCATAATTAAGTATATCAGTATGATATGCATTAACCTCGGCAAAAATAGCTTCAGCTGGTAAAAAAAGTATAGCTTCATTACTAGTTTCACCAGGTATTATATATTTACTACTTATAGCATCTATATGTTTTTTAAAATCAATCTTAAATTGTCTTTCTGCGACTAATCTTTCTTCTTTACTTAAAGCTTTATTAGTCATTCTCTCATAATTTTCTAAAGGAAATTTTGAATCTATCGCAATTGTTCCAAGTGGTGCTGGCGCATAAAGTATAGCATCAGCAATAAAACCATTACTCATTTTATGTTGCAAATCATAAATTCCCGTATTAGAACTACCAAAAGCATTTTCTAAAATAAATTGTAAATTAACTTCCCCAAATATGCCTCTAGTTTTTTTATCCGTTAAAATACTTTGTAAAGATATAATATCTTCTCCCAACCCATCAATTTTCTTTTGAGCTTCATCAATTTTTGATAATCTTTCTAGTACACTTGCAAAAGTTTTATTAGTTTTCTCTAAACTTTGATCTAATCTTTCTGTAACTCGATTATTTATTTCCATCAATTTTCTATCTATTTTATCATTTAAATTATCAAAATCTTTCCTAATATCCGTAGCAAAATTAACTTTAAACTCGCCTATTTCTTTAACCATTGATAATTCAAGTTTACTAAGTCTATCCGTTATTTCCATATTATTATTTTTTTTAACTAAACTAATAATTAACAAAAATATTACTAAAACTAATAATCCTACTATAACATATTCCATAAACAACCTCTATTCTATTTTAAATTTCTTATTAACTACCCTACTTATTACATAAGCTATTAAAAGAAGAACTAACACTCTTACTAAATAAATAGGATTCTTAATACTTTCAATTAAACTTACTCCCACAAACCCCCAAAAATAAACTAAAAACATTTTTCCAATTAACAATGCCCCTATATATTTTTTATAACTCATTTTTGATAATCCTGCCACTATATTAACTAAAAAAGCTGGGGTAAAAGGTATAGCAATAATAGTAGCAAATTGTTCAAACTTTAAATTAGTAATTACATCTATTGTATGTTCACTAATTAACCCCCTCTTTTTTATCCTTTTAAAAAGCCAAGTTTGAACTTTTTTGCGAAAAAGTAAAAAAGAAATAAAACACCCAATACAAGTAAAAACCCATGATATAATAAACCCCCAAATATTACCAAAAGCTAAAAAATTAAGAGTAATAAAAACAAATAAAGGAAGTATTGGTATCATTGATTCAATAACAATAAAAAAACATCCTACAATTGGTCCCAATACACCTAAACCTTGCAACGTTGTATCAATAAACGTATCTATCAATTCAAACATATATAATCACAATATTATTATAATACATATAATAAAAAATTACACTCTAATTTCATTTAGAGTGTAAAATTAATTAACAAACATAATATTATTCCTATTATAAGTGGAAGCAAAACACTTAACAAAGTATAAAATTTACTATTAGTTTCTTTATAAATAGTTAAAAGTGTAGTTGAACAAGGAAAACGATACATAAACATGGTAATAAAACATAAAGCTGTTTTTATTGTCCAACCATTATTAACAAAAATATCTTTTAAAACATACAAATTATCCATTTCAATTAACGTATTAGTATTTAAATATCCCATAAGCATAATAGGTAAAACTATTTCATTAGCAGGAAATCCTAATAATAAAGCTAAAACTATTATCCCATCAAGTCCTAATAAAACACCAATAGGATTAAATATATTTACCAAATAATTAAGGATTGGTAAATTATTAATTTTAATATTAGCAATAACCCAAATAATAACACCGGCTGGAACTGCTACTTTTATAGCTCTACCCAAAACAAATACCGCTCTATTTTTAACACTATATTTAATTGTATCTAAAAGTTTTGGTACTCTATATGGTGGAAGCTCTATTGTAAAACTAGATGGTTCTCCCTTTAATATTGTTTTTGATAAAATATAACTAACTAAAAAAGTAAGTATTATTCCTAAAAAAATTATTATAGTTAATAGTAAAGCACAAAAAAAGGCTCCATAAGTTTTATCTAACCCAACAAAAAAAATAGTTATAATGGCAATTAAACTTGGAAATTTACCATTACAAGGCATAAATATATTAGTAAGTATTGCTATTAATCTTTCTCTTTTCGAATCAATTATTCTAGCCCCAGTTACTCCAACAGCATTACACCCAATTCCCATACACATCGTAAGTGCCTGTTTACCACAAGCCCTACATTTACTAAATGCTCTATCCATATTAAAGGCAATTCTAGGTAATACTCCTAAATCTTCTAAAAAAGTAAAAAGTGGGAAAAATATAAGCATTGGTGGTAACATAACAGATACTACCCAATATAAAGTTTTATACACTCCATTAACTAATAAATCACTAATAATAGATGGTATAAACAAAAAATCAAATAAAGATATAAATTTATTTTCTAAAGAGGCAAAAAACGAAAACATCAAACTTGATGGATAATTAGCCCCTATTATAGTTAAATAAAAACAAGTAAACAAAATAATTAACATAATAGGAATACCAAATATTTTACTGGTAAGAACTCTATCAATTTTTCTTTCTTTAATATCATAATCTAATCTTTTATAGGTAACTACATCTTTTAATATTTCTCTGGTTTTTTTACATAACTTAATTGCTACTTCCATATTAACATCAATATTTCCCCTATTTATGTCACTTTTATTTAATATATTCATTTCTTTAAACTTATTAATATAATAAGTATTATTTTCAAGTATTTTTAAAGCAATCCATCTTTTATTATAATCATCACAATTAATATTAAGTAAAGCTTCATCTATAAAGTCATTTAATACCCCATAATCAATATTTAAATAATTTTTTATTTTACTTTCTTTAATAGTTTCTAAAAGTTGATCTAACCCAACATTATTTCGTGCACTAATACCTACTACTTTACTATCCAATCTTTCTTCTAACAATTTATAATCAATTTTAATACCTTTCTTTTTAGCCTCATCTATCAAATTAATACATACCACAACATTTTTACATATTTCTTTAGTTTGTAACACCAAATTTATTCCTTTATCTAAACTAGTCGCATCACATACTACTACTGCTACATCAAATTTATTAAACACAATAAAATCCGTTGCAACTACTTCTTCTTTGGATTTACTAATAAGGGAATAAGTTCCAGGTAAATCATAAAAAACATAATTAATATCTAAATAGCTACATTCCCCTCTACTAACTCCAACCGTTTTCCCACTCCAATTTCCCGTATGAACATTATTTTTAGTAAGTGTATTATAAATAGTTGATTTACCTACATTAGGGGTTCCTATTAAAGCAACATTAATTGTTCGCATAACTTACCTCAATATTCGCTGCATCAATATTTCTTAAAGCTATAATATTACCTGCTATTTTATACGCTTTAGGATCTTTAAAAGGACTAATTAGAACACACTTTATTAATGTTTCTGGAATAAACCCCAAATCAAGCAATCTTCTTTTTAATAAATTATCCCCATTAATATTACTAATTGTAACACAATCTTCCAACTTAATTTTATCTAAAGTCATAATTAAATATCTCCTTCATATAATTTATTAGTTTCCTTAAACTAACAACTAATGTATTATATGAATTTAAAAGGATTTGGTGTAAATGGATGACTTTTATACTCTAACAACTTATATACATAACAATAATTTAATAACTTATCCCATGGAAGATTATTTAGAAATGATTTACCGCCATCAAACCGAAAAAATAACAATTACTTCTTTAAGCAAATATTTAAATATCAAAAAATCATCTTGTAGCAAGATGATTAGTAAATTAAAATCATTAAATTTATTAATTGTTATAAATAATTTTATTTATTTAACAAATGAAGGAATCAAAATAGCTTCTTACTTATATCACCGTCATGAAATAATAGAAAAATTTTTAAAAAAATTAAACAAAGACAATTTTAAATTAGAACAAGTAGAAAAAGTAGAACATTTCATAGATGAAATAACTTTAGCCAATTTAGAAAAATATATTGATTATTTTTGCTAACCCTAAAAATATAACACTAATAATTAAAGAAAAATAACACAATATTATAAATATTAAAACTGAACTATAATAAATTGATATTCCAATACTAAAAATCAAAAAAATAAATAAATTAAAAATAGCCACTATTCTAAATAAATTTATATAACCTTCATAATTTTTAATATTATTACATTTCTTTTTTAGAGAAACCAAATAATCTAAATCATCATCACTTAACTTAACAGGAATAAACCTATAATATTCATCTTTAGCATCATCATACACAAACCCATCTTTTTTAATCTTTGATACTTCTTTTTCCACAAAACCATTTAAAACCAAAAAATTATTTCTCAATCTTTCATATTCTTTTTCTAATTCTAACTTATAATTTTCCTTCATAAATCCTCCTAACTAACTATATAATCAATTAAAACAGGAGCTAAAATAATAAGTAACATAATCGGTACAAAAAACAGTGCACTAATAATACTAACTTTAGTTGGTAATTTATTAATTTCCGCTTTAACTTCCAACATTTGTTTTTCTCTTAAAAAATCAATTTGATTAGTCATTGAAACTACTATACTATTACCAAAAATATTTGACTCCACCATATTTAATATAGCATTATTTATTGCTTCACTAGGTATTCTTTTTTTCATATCATTTAAAGCCTCATTTAAACTTTTTCCAAGTTTAACTTCCGCTAAAGTTTTTTTAAACTCACTTGATAACTCTGAATCTACATTAGTAGTTGTAAGATTTAAAGCATGTCCTAAATTACGTCCCGACTCAAGTGTTAAAAGTAATACTTCGAAAAAGAATAATGCCTCTTTTTCTAATCGTTTACTTCTCTTATTTATAGGATAGTCTAGTAATAAAAATTCACTTAAATAATAAAAACTAATAGCAACTACCGGAGCTAAAATATAACCTATATCAGAGGCTAATAAAATTAAAATAAGGAATACTAAAGAAATAATAATTCTAAAATTTAATACTTTAAACAAATCATAGTGATTATTAACTCCTAATAATTTTATTTTAGCATCCACTCTATCAATTACTCTTTTAGGATAAATTTTTTTGAACAAATTATCTTTCATATTCTCACCTCTAAAATTTTCTTAATTGTAAAGATATATAAAAAATACAAAAGAATTATAAATAGTAAAATGATAATACCCAAAGTAGACGTAATAAATGGTTTAAAATAATTAGGATTTAAAACAAAAATTATAAAGGTAAAAATAAAAGGTAAAAAAGCTAAAAATTTAAAGATAAAACGACTAGAACTAGTTAAACTATTTAATTCATTTCGCAAGTTTTTTTTATCCAAAATAGATTTTTCTAATCTTCTAAATACACTAATAATATCACCACCAGTTTTATTTAAAAGTGTTAAAGAAGAAGTAATATATTTAGCATCTTCTATTTTAACTCTATCATAAAATCTATTAAATACTACATCTAAACTAAGCCCATAAGTTATATCTAAATATATCTTTTTAAATTCATCTTCAATAGGCCCATCTAATTCCGTTTTAACCATTTCTATCGCTTGCATTATATTTTTTCCACTACTAAAAGCATTATTCATAATAATAATTGCCTTTAATAAATCTTCTTCAATTCTCTTTCTTTTTTTATTAAACGATAAATTAAGAATTATATCTGGTAAAAAGAAAACTATAATTAAAATTAATAATAAAAGCATACTATTAAATTTAGCATAATGTATTATAAGCGTAATTAAACCTAAAATTAAAACAATTAAACAAATGAAAAATTTAATAATAATATAATCTATTCCACTCTTTTCATTCCTTTTTTCAAAAGGAATAAATTTTTCATACTTAAGAGCATATTTACTTAATACTATAGATTTTTTAAACAACTTTCTAAAATATTTAATTAAAGCCCACACATAAATACTTAATTTATCCAAAAAAGATATTTCCTGATCTTTATTAGAAGTTATAGCAAAAGCTTCTAATCTTTTTTCTAAACTAAGCATTTTAGATAGACGGATTAGATAAAATGCCACTACCACTGGAATAAATAATAATAATAATTGTAATAACCTAACTCCGTCCATAATTCACCTCTTACTATTTTTCTAATTCAAAAATATCATCTAAATCATTTATTCCTCTAGCTTTTATTTTTTTATAAACCTTAGGAATACCATTATATAAAATAAATTCTCCATCAACTTCCCCATTATTAGTTAAACCTTTTTGCTTAAAAGCAAAAATTTCTTTTAATTTAATTTCATCACCTAAAAACTTTTCAAGTTCACAAATACTTGTAACTTTTCTTCTTCCATCACTCATTCGTTCAATATTTACTATCAAATCAATAGCACTAACAATATATTCTCTAACAGCTTTAATAGGTATATCTATTCCACCCATTAAAACCATAGTTTCAAGTCTATTTAAGGCATCTACCGGACTATTAGCATGAAGAGTTGTAAGTGAACCATCATGTCCTGTATTCATTGCTTGAAGCATATCAAACGCTTCACTACCTCTAACCTCACCAACTATTATTCTATCAGGACGCATTCTAAGAGAATTAATAACTAAATCTCTAATTGATATTTCGCCCTTATCTTCATAATTTGTCGTTCTTGTCTCTAAAGATATAACATGTGTTTGATTAAGTTTTAATTCTGCTGCATCTTCAATAGTTATAATTCTTTCATTATCATTAATAAAACCCGTTAAAATATTTAATAAGGTTGTTTTTCCACTACCAGTTCCTCCACAAACAATAATATTTAATTTTCCTCTAACTGCCGCATCTAAAAATCTTGCCATATAAGGAGTAACCGACCCCATCCTAATATATTCATCAATATTAGTCATATTCTCTTTAAATTTTCTTATTGTTACCACCGGCCCCTTCGTAGAAAGAGGTGGAATAACAGCATTTATTCTTGATCCATCTAAAAGTCTTGAATCAACCATCGGGTTTGTTGCATCTATCGTTCTACCCATTGGTTCAATAAGTCTTTGTACTGTTCTAATTATGTGTTCATCATTAATAAATGAAACACTATCATCTTTAACTAATTGTCCATCTATTTCTATATATATTTCATCAGGACTATTAATCATT
>CASEOP010000061.1 GCA_949289505.1 uncultured Mycoplasmatota bacterium | reverse complement strand
GATTCATTATTTGAACAAAAATTTGATCAATATTTTAATCCAAATAAAAGGAGTAGATAATACTTCTTTTATTTGACTATAAAAACAAATAGTGTTTATATATATACCACTTAAAGAGGGGGGGAATATATATGATTTTTAATACAAAAGAGGAATTAAATCTATTCATTAAAAAACTAATTTATATAGGAGAAGGAACTCAAGGTAAATGTTATTTAGATAAAAATAATTTACTGGTATATAAATTTTTTTGGCATTGTTTTTTAGAAGATGAATTTGATTTAAGTTATTTTAGTGAAGATGATATCTTAAAATTTTCTCATTTAAAAGCTAATACAATCATTTTTCCTAAAGAAGTTATTTATTTAGATAAAGAAGTAATTGGTTATACAACTCGTTATAGAAATGCCCCAAATTTATATAAGCTAAATCCTCTAAATCTTAGTTTAGATCGTTTAACTAAATTAATAGAAATAGCCCTAAAAGAAATAATATATCTAAGTAAAAAAGGGGTATGCATGTATGATGTGTTATATAATGTTTTATTAGGTCGCAAAATATATATAATAGATACCCTAGAATATACTTTACGAAGTGGTAACTATGCTGATATCTTACGTCATAATTTAAAAGCATTTAACATAGAGATTATGAGTTTTTTAATAGATGGTATATTTGATGGCGTAATAAATAATAATAAATCATTAAATGATATGTATCATCACAAAGATTTAGTGTCTTTAATTGATTTTATAAATGAATTAAGAAGTTATTTATCTAAAATACTTGCCAAAGATATAACATATTTAAAAGAAGCTAAAAGCCTACAAGACACTCAAGTTGATGAAGAAGCATTATATTATGAAAGATCGGAATTAATAAGGCAAAAAGTTATTAAGTCAAGAAATGGCGATTAGTTATTTCTTTTTTCTTTTAATAATATATGATATAATTTTTATATATTAGAGGTGAAAAGATGAAAAGAGTAATACTAATAGATGGTAATAATTTAATGTTTCGCAGTTATTATGCTACCGCCTATAATGGTAATTTAATGAAAAATTCTAAAGGATTCCCAACCAATGCCTTATACGGTTTTACAACTATGATTAATAAAATTATTCATGAAGAAAAACCAGAGTATATAGCAGTTGCTTTTGATGTTGGCAAAAATTTTCGTAAACAAAAATATGCTTTTTACAAAGAAGGAAGGCAAGCTACTCCTGATGATTTAATTAAACAAATGCCCATTGCTAGAAAATTATTAAAAGCTATGGGAATCAAATATTTAGAATTAGAACCATATGAAGCTGATGACATAATAGGTACCCTTGCCCAAATGGCTGAAGAAGATCCAGCATATGATGCTACAATTATATCAAGTGATAGGGACTTATTACAACTTATAAGTAATGTTGTTGATATTAAACTATTAAAGCAAACATCATATCTAAAATATAATCCCACATCTTTTTATCAAGAATATCAAATAGAACCAATAAAAGTAATTGATTTAAAAGCTCTAGCTGGTGATGCATCTGATAATATTCCTGGGGTTAAGGGAATAGGTGAAAAAACAGCTTTAAAGCTTTTACAAGAATATGGTTCTTTAGAAGGTATTTATAACAATATTGACCAAATAAAGGGTAAAGTAAAAGAAAAACTTTTAGCAGACAAAGATAATGCTTTTATGAGTAAAGAAATAGCTACTATTTATAAAGAAGTACCCTTAAATATAACTTTTAAAGATATAGAGTATACTAATGGTGATGATACATCTTTAATGGAAATATATGAAGAACTAGAATTTTATTCACTCTTAAAAAACTTTCAAAAAAAAGAAGTTATTGCTAATGATTTAGAATTTGTAGAAGTTAATGATCTAAAAGAACTAAATCTTTTCGATGAAGTAAGCCTATATTTACAACTAGATGATGAAAACTATCATAAAGGAAATATTATAGGTATAAGTATATGTGATAAAAATAATAATTATTTTTTAGATAAGAAGTTTATAACTGATTTACCTACTATCCTAAAAGATAAAATAGTCTATACATATAATGCTAAAGCTTTATATGTTCTATTAAAAAAAGCTAAATTAAATATTAATATAGTAAACTATGATTTAATGTTAGCAACATACTTATTAAATGGCTTTAATAAAGATGATATAGCTTATTTAATGCACCCCTTAGGTATAAATGTAAGTTTTTATGAAGATTTAAAAAAAGAAGGATTTACTGATATATCTAAGTTAAAAAAAGAAATAGTTTTAAAAGCTAAATTTATTTATGATACCCGTGATAAATATATCAATGAATTAAAAACGGAAAATATGTATAATTTATTTAAGGATATAGAAGTTCCATTATCATATGTTTTAGCTGATATGGAATATTTTGGTGTAAAAGTTGATAGTAGTATATTAGAAGAAATAAAAAAAGAAGCAGAAACAAAATTAAATGATTTATCAAAACAAATATATGAAATGGCTGGTAAAGAATTTAATATTTCTAGTCCTAAACAATTAGGGGAAATATTATTTACTGATTTAGGTTTAGCAAGTGGTAAAAAAAATCAAACTGGTTATAAAACTGATGCTGCCACTTTAGAAAAGCTAAGAACAAAACATCCTATTATTGACTTAATATTAGAATATCGCAATTTTAGTAAAATAATTTCAACTTATACTATAAGTTTAGAAAAAGCTAAATATCAAGATGGTAAAATTCATACTATCTTTAAACAAAATTTAACAAGAACAGGACGCTTATCTAGTGTCGAACCCAATTTACAAAATATCCCTATAAGAGGGGAAGAAGGAAGAAAAGTTAGAAAAGCTTTTAAGCCAACATATGATTTATTTTTAAGTATCGACTATTCCCAAATAGAACTTAGAATTCTAGCTCATATATCAGGTTCAAAAGAATTAATTGAAGCTTTTAAAAATGGTGCTGATATCCATACTAAAGTAGCCTCTGACATATATGGAGTAGCAGAAAATGAAGTAACAAAGTTAATGCGAAGAACAGCCAAGGCCGTAATATTTGGAATAGTTTATGGTATAAGTGGTTTTGGTTTAGGTGAAAATTTAAATATTAGCCGGAAAGAAGCTCAAGACTTTATAAATAAATATTATGAATTATATCCTGGGGTAAAAAATTATATGGATAATATCATAAAAGAAGCTTACGACCGAGGTTGTGTTTATACTTTGTTTAATCGTAAAAGAGTTATCGAAGAATTAAGTAGCAAAAATTATATGATTCGTATGAGTGGTGAAAGAATAGCCCTAAATACGCCAATTCAAGGTACTAGTGCTGATATCATTAAAAAAGCCATGGTTTTAGTCCATCATGAATTTGAAAAACAAAATCTTAGAAGTAAAATAGTGTTACAAATCCATGATGAATTAGTTATAGATACCGTAAAAGAAGAAGAACAAATAGTTAGCAATATAGTCAAAGAAGTTATGGAAAATGTTATTAAACTTGATGTTCCTCTAAAAGTAGAAATAGTTAAAGGCAAAGATTTATTTGAAGCAAAGTAGGTGATGCAAGTGCCTGAAATAGCAGAAGTAGAAACAGTTAGAAATACGCTTAAAAAAAGAATATTAAATAAAAAGATAAAAGAAGTAAAAGTATTTTATGAACCAATGATTGAATCAAATATTATTGATTTTAAAAATAATTTATTAGGCCAAAGTTTTATAGATATTAAAAGAGTAGGTAAGTGGCTTATATTTGAAACGGAAAACTATTATTTATTATCCCATTTAAGAATGGAAGGTAAATATTTTATTAAGCCAACCAATGAAATAAAAGCTAAACATGAACATGTTATATTTACCTTTGATGATGATACAACCCTAAGATATTGTGATACAAGAAAATTTGGACGTATGAATTTAATTTTAAAAAGTGAATTAGCTAATACTAAGTGTATTAAAAAGCAAGGATTAGAACCCAATGATAAAAATTTAACTACCACCTACTTATTAAATAAATTTAAAACCAAAAAGACACCAATTAAAACAGTATTACTTGACCAAACAATTATTAGTGGTTTAGGAAATATATATGCAAATGAAGTTTTATTTTATGCCAAAATAAATCCTTTAACCCCAGCCTGTAACTTAACTACCAGTGATTGCAAAAAAATAATTGAAGGAGCTAATTATATTATAAAAGAAGCGATAAAAATGGGAGGTACAACCATTAGAAGTTATACCTCAAGCCTAGGAGTAACAGGTAGATTCCAACAAAACTTAAAAGTCCATAAAAGAGAAAATGAATTATGTTTTAATTGTAATACTCCAATTAATAATATAAAAATTGGTGGTAGAAGTACTTATTATTGTCCTAATTGTCAAAAAGAAAAGCAATAAACTATTCAAAAAAATCAGGATAAATTCATAAAATCGCAAAAATGACACAAAGAGCATAAAAAGTGTCATTTTTTTGTTAAAATAATAATAAAGGATGAATG
>CASEOP010000060.1 GCA_949289505.1 uncultured Mycoplasmatota bacterium | reverse complement strand
CATATATCATCTTTTAAACTATATTTTAACTCCGTTAACATACTTCACCCCCTTCCCTTAAGAGTTAGCACTTATCTTAACACAAGGTAGGTAAATATTTTGTCGAACGGTGGAAAACTATTTTTTTAATAGCGAACTTTTAATAAAAGGCATAATATCTCCATCAAGCACTTTAAAAGGATCCGTATTTTCATAACCAGTCCGATGATCCTTAACTAATTTATAAGGCTCTAAGATATAACTTCTAATTTGACTACCAAAATCAATATTACTAACATTTCCACTAATTTCTTTTTTAACTTTTTCTTGTTCTCTTAACTCTTTTTGATATAATTTATTTTTTAATAGTTCCAATGCTATTTCTTTATTCCTTAATTGACTACGTTCCGTTTGACAAGTAACAACCGTTTTCGTTGGTAAATGAGTTATTCTAACAGCAGAATTACTAGTATTAACCGATTGTCCCCCTGCTCCACTAGAATGGTATACATCTATTTTCAAATCTTCCTCTTTAATATTAATGTCAATATTATTATCAAATTCGGGTGTAACTAAAACAGAAGCAAAAGATGTATGTCTTCTTTTATTGGCATCAAAAGGACTAATTCTAACCAATCTATGAACTCCATTTTCTTCTTTTAAATAGCCATAAGCATAATCTCCAACTATATGTAGCGTAACACTTTTAATACCAGCTTCTTCTCCTTCAAGATATTCTATAACTTTATATTGAAAATTATTTTTTTCTAAAAATCTTTCATACATTCTAAGAAGCATACTAGCCCAATCACAAGATTCCGTTCCCCCAGCCCCAGGATGTATTTCTAAATAACAATTATAACTATCATATTCTTTATTAAGCAAAATACTAATTTCTAACTCTGATACACTATTAATAACACTTGTTACTTCACTATCATTTATATTTTCCCCTAAATTTATTAATTCTTTCATTAAATCAATTTTATCTAATAAATCTTTCCATAAACTTAATTCATTATTTATTTTCTTTAATCTTTGACAAACTTTATTAGCAACCTCTAAATTATCCCAAAACCCCAATTGCTGCATCTTTTCTTCTAATTCTTTTCTTTCTTTTTCTTTCTTATCAGTGTCAAAGTATCCTCCCTAAATCTAAAACTTTAACATATAATCCATCTAAAACATTTAATAATTCATTATTATTCATAATCTACCTCTTTCTATATTAAAAATATCTTTATCTCTTAAATCATTATCTTCTTTTATTCCCTCAATAAAATTATCTAAATCGTTATCATTTATATTTTGAAAAATATAAGCAAATAAAACTTTTAAAGCTTTATATTTAGTATCTTTATTAATATTATTATGAGCATATCTAATTATATAATTATATATATCTTCTAACAAATTATAATCATTTAAACATAAATTATATTTATTTACTAAATACATATAAAATTCTTCATCTAAACTTTTAATAACATCTATAAAAAATTTTAAATATTCTTTATTAACTCTCACTTCTTCTACAAAACTATTTAAACTTCTAATTTCTAATACATTTATCCCAGTATTATAAAACTCTTTATTTTCTTTTAGCATTTCATCATAAGTTAATAAAGAATAATTAAAATAATGTTTTTCTATATTATTATCCCAAGTTGAATCTGCTATAAAAAGACCATTAATATTATATTTATCATCAACTAATCTAACCATTGTTCTTGCATGATACGCTCTAGTACCCTCTTTAATTAAAATATCATCTAAAGATAATTGAGCTTGTTCTTTAATAGATACTTCTTCTTTTTCTTTATAATAATCTACAGATATATTATAAGCTTTAATTCCTACTTTATCTAATAAAGCTACCAAAAGTTCACTAAATCCATAACACACTATATAATAATTAAATAATATATAATGTAATAATCTTGCTTCCCTTTTATTTATATTATTTTCATAATAAAGTTTAAAATGAGTTACAATTTCATAAACAGCTAAATACTTTTCATAAAGACTTAGATTAGCTTCTTTTATATCTTTTACCATTAACTCTAACATATCATCTACCATTAAATATTGATCTAAATTTATTCCATCAAGAATAAATATTTTTTCATTAAAAGCGGTTAATTCTCTAAATAAACTTAAATAACTAGTTATTTTATTAATCACTCCAATATTAAAAGTAATATTTTTACCTTTTAATTCTTTAATGATATATATTATATTTTTATAATCATCATAATGAAAAGATATAGAACTATTATCACTAATAAATCTTTTTAAATACCAAATTTCTTTCTCACTTAGTTTAGCATCAAAAACAAAACTTTTATTACATTTTATATCACTTAACTTATAACTACCAACCATAACCTTATCAAAGAAAGCTATATACTCAATCTCTTCCGAACTATACTCTCCTAAAACATCATTACAATCAATAGAATATAAATTATCTGAAGCATTTAAAATATCAAATACTTCTCTTGTTAAAGTATAAGGTTCTATATCTGAACCCAAATATATAAAATTAATATATTTATTATCCCTTATAGCCATGAGTATACTATTAGTTATTAAGCTAGTAGATAATATTTTTAAACTACTAAAATCATATTTTCTAATAAAAGAAACAAGTTCTTCTTCATAGTTTTTATTAATTGGGACAAGTAAACAGTTTGTATTTTGATCATACGTAATTGCTAATACACTACTATCAATTTTAATTGTAAGCTTATTTTTAACTTCAACCATATATTTCAATCCTATCTTTAATAATTATAACCAAAGATTAATAAAATTGCAAACAACTATCTCTTTAATTATGGCAATCGCATAAAAAAATAACTTGACAAAATATAATTACGTTTGTCTTTTGAACTTCCAATACTAATATGGTGATTATCTCTTAAATATTTCATCAAAGCATTCGTTGTTTTTACCCTCACAATATATCCCTCCAATTAATGTTTATAATTTAAATATTTTAATTTATTCTTCAACAGCCAACAAACTAATAGCCTTTTTAAGTAAATATAATGCTAGTTTATTACCGCTAATTTTTTTATATTCATAGATATCACCAATTAAATTTTAAAGTATTATAAATCACTTTCATAAAATTAGCAATTATATTTATCTAATTATACCTCTTCTATATTTATTTAAAATATTATAAACTTTATAATAATTAGAAGTATACTTCATTAATATTCTTTTTTTATCACCAATAACAATATTATGTTTTATCTCAATATCTTTAATAATTTTATATAAGATTTTAGGAGTTAATTCATTTAAAATACTCCAAAAAAGTTCAAGATATTCCTCGCTTGAAGTCAAGCAAAATTTCTCTATATCTTCATAAATATTTTTTAAAAAATAATTACCATCTTCACTAACCAGCCCTTTTCCCCAACCAATAAAGCTTTCTTTATTATCAAAAATAACTAAATCTTTTCCATTAAGAAAACCATAATTTAAAGGCTCTCTATCTATATTAAATAACAAAGAATCAAAAAAATACATTAAAACAACTTCTCTAACTAATTTTTGATAATTATTAGGAAATTTTTCTTCTATAATATTCCAAACATCATAAAGACTACATTCTCTTTGCAAACTGGACAAAACTTCGCTAGCTTTTAAAAAAACTCCTTCATATTTAATATCTTTACTAAACACGTAATTAATAGGTAAGGAAGGAAAAATTCCTCCCAAAAAGAATTGTGCTCCTAATATATTAACAATTTTATCATCAATAACTAACGGCTCATATGAAAAACATTTTAAACCAAAATATTTTGCTAATGAAGAACAAATTACTTCCACAAAATTTTTGTCTTCCTTAGCATAATAAACTATCCCATCAATCATAACTTTTGTTACCGAATTTTTTTTACCTAAAATAACTATATGTGATTTTTCATTAACCTCCACTATTTTTACTCCTTTATAAACACACTTTTGTAACCTTAATTATCATCAGCAAAATCATCCAAAGAAAATATAGGCATTTTGCAAAATATATTATCTCGATGATATTTTAAATATTTTGCCGAACCAGTTTGAAGTCTTTTTTTATCACCATCTTTTAAATTTAATCTATTCTTTGTAATATTTGATAAGAATGGCGAAACAAGAAGTCTACCATCATCTTCAAAAGAAATGTATCCTAAATCAAATAACGTATGATATGTTGGTGTCATAGTAATTCCATTTTTTGAATCATATTTTTCTTCATCGCTTTCGCATTTAGAAAATGGTTTGATATGACACGCTACTAATATTCTATCATCAGCAACCAATGTAAATGGGCAAAAAGGCATATTTTCTAACAACCTTTCTCTATAAGCGCTTTGCTTTAATCTCTTAGTTTGACTATTATAATTTATCGTTGGTACTTCTTCAATTTCCTCTTTAATTCGCAAATTATTAAACAAAATAGGTCGCATATAAATATATTTTTTATTTGTTTCATCATCCACAAATTTAATAAAGCAAAATTTTGTTATTCTCGGCAAAACAATATTTCTTATATATTTATAATTTTGCTTATTTTCACTTCCCGGTTTTAAAACTATATAATATCTATTTTGATTATCAAATGTTTTTCTAAATGAATATTTTAAATTTTTTCTTGGAATTTCATTTGTTTCTTTAAGTAATTTATCATACATCTCAGTTACATTTTCCTTATACGGTTGAGAAGGAAACATAAATTCATTATATGCATCTTTTAAATATTTTTTTAAATCTTTCTTTTCTGTAACAAAATATTCAATATTATCAAATTCAAAAAAATCATCATACCTTTTTTCATCTTTACCTACATATATTCTCGATTCCCCAGTACCTGTTGAAAAGTCCAATTTAAACTCTTTTCTAGCTGCTGAATCAACAAAATTTATATCAAACGCATCAATTCTTTTTATCATTTAAATTCCTCCTATAATGCTCCTGTTTTAAAAATTTCTAATAAAACCGCCATCATAACATCAACCACAATACTATTGCCAGCTTGTTTCATCATTTGTTGAGTAGATACGACAATTTTAAAAGAATCTGGATAACCCATAAGTCTCAAACATTCTCTTTCAGTTAAAGACCTAATAACCTTTGTTGTTTTGTATTCTTTAACTGTTATGTAATTATCTACTCCTGCTCTATGATGTTGAGTCATAGTTCTTAATAAAGTCCTAGCTATAGGCAAATCAGTCTGCGTTGAAGTTTTAAAATTCTTAGTTCCAGTTTTTAGACAATAGTCTCTAACTTTAGGGGTTAAAATATATTTTTTATCAACAATACCTTTTTCCTTATTAATAATTATTTTACCACTATTTTTATCAAAAGTGTAATTTAATTTATTTGGATTATATTTACAATTATCTTCTAAAATATCTTGCATATAAAAAGGCAAATTATCACTACCTAATGGTTTTGGATAAATAAAATCTTTACAATTTATATCATTCCTAATCCCAACTACAAACAATCTTCTTCTATTTTGTGGTATTCCATAATCAGCAGCATTTAACACTTGTGGCTCTGTAATTTTATAATGCAATGTCTCCACAAAAACCTTTTTTATTTTTTTCCATGTTTCACCATTATCATGAGTAGTTAATCCTCTAACATTTTCATAAATAAAAACTCTAGGCTGGGTTTCTTTTACTATTCTTGCATATTCATAAAATAATGTTCCCCTAACATCTTCAAGTCCCCCTTGAAATCCCACACTAGAAAAACTTTGACATGGTGACCCACCAACTAATAAATCTATTTCTCCTTTATAATCATTACCATCTAAAAATCTAACATCTGCATAAAAATTATCTTCATTAATATTATAATTAGCTAAATAACTTTGCTTAACATAATTTTGTTTTCTACTTTTATTTTTATATAAATTATCAACATATACTTTTTTTTCTTTTTTACTTTTCATCCCAAATACAATATCTTTTGTTTTTTCTATATCAACATCTATATCTATATCACCATTATCACAAGCAAAAACAATTTTATAATCTTTATTCATTCTAATAAGTGCTTGTTCAACTGACCCTATACCACTAAATAATGTTGCTAATCTAATCATTATCATAAACTCCCGTCTCAATAATTTCTTTAACAATTTCTTTTAAAACATTAACAACTATGGAATTACCACATTGCCTATACATATTTTGATCATTAACAGTTATTTTAAAATCATCAGAAAATCCCATTAATCTTAAACATTCACGTGGAGTATATTTTCTAATCACTCCCTTTTTACCATTCCATAAAGAAACATAAGCTTTTTTCATAATATCATCTTTATTTTTTACTTTATCATATTCTTCAAAAATAAAATCACCATTCCAATTGAATTGCTGATTAGCTTTTTGACATCCCATTATTGATGAGCCAACTCTTGCTCTACTAGGATGCGTAGTAACAAATAAAAAGCCTTTTTTTCCCAAATAATATTTTGCATCAACTTCATCATCTAAAAAATCAAATACCGTTTTATTTAGTTTAATTGGCTTAGGAAAATTGAAATTATTTTTTAATTTAATATCATTTTTAAAGCCAATTATAAAAATTCTTTCTCTTTTTTGTGGAATTCCATAATTAATTGAATTTAAAATTGGCGATTCTTT
>CASEOP010000059.1 GCA_949289505.1 uncultured Mycoplasmatota bacterium | reverse complement strand
TAAGAGAAATAAAAGGCATAATTCTAACTTAGAAAAATGTCTTTTTTAATATCATGGAAATTGAGACAAAAAATGTCCGGGCATAAGTTGGTAGTGGGAGATACTGCATCTAATGATGATGAATCAACCGCTAATTAATGCAAGTTTTTTGCAGTATTTTCATAATAAGATGCCACTATTAATATAGTTTAATGGTGGTTTTTGTATGTTTATTGCTCATCGAGGGTTAGTAAAAGAAGGAATAATTGAAAATACTATTCCAGCTTTTTTAGGAGCTATTAAAGATGAATCCTATCATGGTTTTGAACTAGATGTATATACAAGTAAAGATAATGAGTTTATAGTTCATCACAATCCTTTAATTGATGGTAAGTTTATATGGAATTATTCTTATAAAGAATTGCGAACTAAAGGGGTAGTTAGACTTGTAGAAGTGTTACGTTTAAATACTGATAAAATTATTTTAATTGAAATTAAGGATATTAATATAGATGTAGAAAAGTTAAGTAAATTGTTAAATAAATTTAGAAATAAAAATATATATGTTATGTCTTTTTTTAATAGTGTTATTAAAAAGTTTAAAAATCCCACTTTTAAAGTAGGAGTTCTAAATTATGTTTTAAATAGCACATCTACATATCCCTATGATTTTATAGGAATTTTATATGATGTTGCTAGCGAAAAGCTGATAACTAGTTTGAAAAAATTAAATTTAGAGGTTTTTTTATATGCTTTAAACAAAAAAGATAAATACTTATTTAAAGATGTTTATTACATAATTGATGATTATTAATTTTTTCTTTTTTAATAATAATTAATAGTAATATAATAATACTTATTGAAAAAATTAAAGAAATTAATGGTAAATAATTATAAATTAATAATTCAATAGGATAATTGTTATCAAAGACTTGAGCAATTAAAACCATAATTATTAAAACAATACCAATAGTAATAAAATTATTATATTTCTTATTAATTAAAGTTTTAATAGAACAAATACTAAAAGCCGAAGTTATAAATAAATCAAAAGCCCAAGCAATAGATAATATATTTTCTACTTTTTCAATAAAATCTAAAAGTTTAATTTGCTTTAAAATTATATATTCAGGATATCTAAAAACATTTAATAAAACTTCACCAAAAACACCATTTATACTAATTATTATTAAAACTATAATAGTGGATGCTAATAAATATATTTTTGCATAATTTTTCATATTACTATTAAAATGCAAACTTAGAATACATGGAAAAGTACTAATACCAGCAAAAGATATAATAGTTAAGATTAAATTATTCATAGGTATAGTTAAAACAGGTAAAAAATTATAAGTATCAAAACTTCCTATAGTGCTAAAAAAAGATAAAATAGATAAAATTAAACTTAAAGGAAAAAGAGAAACAGCAACTTTGTTAATTAAATTAAATCCATTTAAAGCACAATATAAAAGTAAAATAATCCAAGGGATTAAGAAAATATAAATAGGAGTAGTAATTAATAAAAAATTAGAAACAAAGGTTTTATAAGTTAATAAAGTATAAATTAAAATAAACATACTACTTATAATAATTAATAATTTAGCAATAAAACCTAAAAGTTTATATTTTTTTAGTAAACTATTTAAAGATTCATTATTTTTATTTAAAATAATATAACGATAAATTAAAATTATTCCAAAACCTAAAAGTGTGCCAATTATAGCTCCAATATATGTGTCTTTATTTGTATATTTGCTTAAAAGAGAAATACCTAAACCAAAGAATAAACTCCTAGTTAAAAAATAAAGGGAAATAGCATTTTCTTTTTTCATTGTATCACCTCAAAAGTTAATCCTTTTTTATTTATTTTTAAATCAATATCATATTTAATATTTTGCCTAGTCCATAAAAAGTAATCTTTAATCCGATATTTATTATAATAACTTCTTCCTATGTTAAGAGAATTAGAACTAATTTCTTGCATTTTTTTAATTACATTATCAATTTGCTGTTCTATAATTTTAGTAAATTCTTTTTCAAGAACAGTATAAGTTTTAGCATCTTTTAAGTCATAATTACATGTTTGTTCACTAATTCTAGCATTAATAGTCCCTTTAATTAATATTTCTTTATTATTAGGAATAATATTAATATCACTATTATAATCAGCAATCACAATACTTTCATCATTATCACATGTTTTTTTAAAATGAACTGATTCTATTTTAAAATTATTAATTAAATTAATGATACTGGATTCCTCATTATTAAATATATGTACTAATTCAAAATCTTTAAAAGCACCAACTCCAATTAATTCTATTTCTTTATCATTAGTTTTAAATACGGGGATTAAAGCATCTTTTCCATCCGTTAAAATGTTATTTAAAGTTTTAGTAAAAGGCTCATAATAAGAAGAGTTATAAGTTTCTTCATTATTTTTTAATAATTGTACTAAATATTCACTTACAATAGGGTGAGTTTTGGTTGATGACATAATAAGTTCTTTAGCACTATCTTCGGCAATAACGCTATAAAATTCATTTCTAAGTCTTTCACTTCTAATTAAATAATCAATACATTTATCTAAATGTTTTTTAGCCACATTTTTACTAAAAATAATTACTTCAACGTGTTCAAAATAAGGGACTTTATCCATTTTATTAGCGGCAGCTGTAAAAGCATAAGCTAGTGTATTTCCTTTTGAATTTATATAATAAGTATTATTAGAACCGGAAGTTTCACCTTCTTTTTTAGTACTTACAACTTCAAAAGTTACATAAAATTCATTGTCTTTATAATCAATACCAATTCCTTCAATAATAGCTAAATCATCTAGTTGATTATAATCATAACACCCACCTAAAATAAAAGGAATAATAAGTAAAAATATGAGTTTTTTCATAAGTAAATCACATTCCTTTCTTCGGCCTTTCAGTCCTTGAAAGGCACAAATCGAGATTAAAATAAATTAATTAAAATTTCTGTTATAATAATTAATTATTAGAAGGCAACCACTACAGAGCACGTGGAGGTGAGTGGGAAAAGATTATTTCTTAAACCCGCATAAGTATAAGTGTCGATGATCTTTTGAGTACAAATGAGTGTGTCTAAAGAGCACGTAACCTTATCTTTGCAAAAGCAATCTGTTTTTAGG
>CASEOP010000058.1 GCA_949289505.1 uncultured Mycoplasmatota bacterium | reverse complement strand
TGTTTAAATATTGGTAATTTGCTAATTGTATTTTAAAGAAAAAGTTGCTATAATAGATATGGTGAATAATATGAGGGATGAGTACTTTGTGAATTTGGCTTTTGATAATTCAATAAAAATGTATTTAAATTACAAAAATAATAAAGATAGTTTGATGTTTAATACTTTTCCCGTTGTGGTAATTAGAATATTAGCACTTATTTATGGAAACTTGGATATTGTGAATCCTTATTATTTGAAAAATAAAGTGGCTTTTATTAATAATTTGAGTAAATATGGAGTTAAAAGTTCACAAATAGCACTTTTTAAAGATGATTTTTTAAGAGCTTATGAATTTGAAGAAGAAAATAGGAATAATAAAATTAAATTAAAAAATCCTTATTTTGAATCTATTCAAAAATATTTAGTTGATATGTTTGTGGCAAAAAAAAGTGCTATAGATGTTTCTTTAAAAGAAGAAGAGGAATTTTTAGATTTAATTTATTCATCTTATACTAAAAATCCATATCGTATTTCTTATCATTATTTGAATAGTGATGATTTAGGATTTATTGAAAAATATTATTATTCAAAATTAAATAAAATGGATATTACAAGAGAGCTTGCTTTAGATAAAACCATTAGTGGTAAACTTAATTTGGAAGCTTTAGATTTATTAGGATTAAGTTTATCTAAATTAAAGGGTATGAGTGAAGATGAAATAAGTGCTGCGCAAAATAAAGCGTATCAATATTTTTCAGTAGATTCTAATAGTGTTAATCGTGATGAAGAATTAGCTGATGCTTTAAATTATTATAAATTATATGGTAAAAAGGTAACAACAGGTAATGGATATGTCGATATATTGTTACTTTTGAGTGTCATAGTTACATCAATAAGCATTGTATTAATCATTATATTTACTGTAATTTAGGAGGGTTTATGGAAGTAGTTGTAATTAACGAGAAAAAATATCAAGTTATAAAAAATGTTGGAAATGCTATAGACTGTGAAGAATTAGCCAAAATAATAACTGATTATTTTGATGATTTTGATTATATAGTAGGAGATATAGCTTATGGTAAAATACGTTTAAAAGGTTTTAATAGTAAAACTAATAAGAACTTTAAAGATTATAATGATGTAGATAAAGTTGAAGATTATATTAGAGATAATTGTGCTTATGGGTGTCGTTGGTTTATGATTAGTGAAATAAATAATTGAATAAGAATGTATTTTTTGATATAATTATGGAGAATAGAGAGGGATTTTATGATGAAGATAAATATTACTAAGCCTACTGGGACTGTTGAAACGTTAAGTTTAATAAGTGCTTTTAAAAGTGAGAATAATACTTATGTTATATTAGATAGTGAAAAAATTGGTTCAATGGGTTTGCCTATTATTTATGTGGCTAAATATACAAATAAATTAGAAAAAATAAATGATCAAAATGAATGGCAAAGTGTTAAGAATTGTTTAAAAGGTATAATTAGTGGGACTAATTTTGAGTATGTAAAAATGAATTTAGATGTTAATGCCGATGAAGTTTATTATACACCTTTAACTCTACCTCAAGCTTCTTTTAATGCGATAAAAAGTAGATATGTGGTTGATAATAACTTAAATGATAATAATACTTTTTCTAGTGTTACACCGGTTATGCCGGATACAAATGTTTCAAGTAATAATTCGGTTAATGTTAGTTTAAATGATAGCTCTAAAGATGACTCAGTTATGAATTTGATTGATAAAGCTTATAGTGAAAATAGTGTTAATCCGCCTTTAAATAATGCAACAAATGTAGCAGCAATAAATGCTGCGCCTGTTAATATGGAGGCTGTCCCACCTGTAAGTGTAGTAAATGAAACACCTGTATTAGAAAAAGATAATTCTCAATTAAAAGTGGGGGCTAGTAGTGATGTTTCATTAAAAGAAATAAGTTTTGAAAATGATAAAGAAACATTTTTAAAAGCTTGTGAAAATATGTTTGATGCTTTAGTTTCTAAGTATCAAAAAGAATTAAATGATTTAAAAGCTAAAGAGCAAGAGTTACTTAATAAAGAAAGTGAAATTAATATTAAATTAAGGGATGCTAATGAACATTTAGCTAATGCGGAAGCTAGAGAAACTGTAGCTAATATTGCTCATGATAATGCGCAAAGGGTTATGGATTTAAATAATTTTATGCCAGTAAATCCTAATAGTGAAAATCAAAACTGATGTGTTAAAATCATCAGTTTTTTCATACATTTTAAGTAAGTGATGTGTATGAAGGATATAATAAATTTTTATTATAATTTTAATGTTATTAATGTAGAAGATTGGCAAGATTTTTATACTTTTTTTTATAATGAAGAAAAATTTTATTTGGTTCCTTTAAAAAGATCTATAGAAGAACTTATAGATTTAGTAAATATTAGTAAAGAACTTAAATTAAAGGGATTTGATTGTCATGATTTGATTTTAAATAGATATGGTAAATTAGTAACAAATATATATGAAATAAATTATGTGTTAATAAAACCACTTAAAGATGCTTATAAAGAATTTGAAATAAGTGATATGATTAAAATAAACAATAGCTTAATATTGAAAACGCAAAAAAGTAATTTATATCGTAATTATTGGGCTAAACTGTGGAGTGATAAAGTCGATTATTTTGAATATCAAATTCATGAATTGGGTAAAAATAAAAATGTTGTATTAGATAGTTTTAGCTATTATGTGGGTTTAGCAGAAAATGCTATAAGTTATGTTAATGCTACTAATGAAAAATATAAAAAGTCTGCTTTTGACCGAATATGTTTATCTCATCGGCGAATTAATTATCCTAATTATAAATTAAATTATTTTAATCCATTAAATTTTGTGTTTGATTTGGAAGTAAGAGATATTGCCGAATATATTAAAAGCTCTTTTTTTGCTGGAGGAGACGCTTTAAATTATTTAAAAGAGACATTAAAAATAACTAAATTGTCAATTTATAGTTTACAATTACTGTTTGCAAGACTTTTATATCCATCATATTATTTTGATATTTATGAGAAAGTTATGAATAATTTGACTGAAGAAGAAAAGTTAATAGGTATAATTGAAAAAGCTAATGAATATGAAGATTTTTTAAAAGATTGTTATTTTGAAATTATAAAGGTTGCTCCAATAGAAAGTATTTATTGGTTAATTAATAAAAAATGAGTTATAAATCAACGTTTATAACTCCATTTATTTCAGGTATTTTATTCTTAATTAAAGCTTCTATTCCATAGTTAATGGTGTCATCTTGAAAAAAGCATTGTTGGCATGCTCCGGTTAATTTAATAAAAACATAGTTATCTTCAAGACGAATAAATTCAATATCACCACCTTCTTGGTTTAAGTAGGGCCTAATTTCCTCTAATATTTCTTTTATTTGTGTTTCTAAATTTTTTTCTTGCATTTTTATCACCAAAGTTATTATAGAAGAATTTATTTTGTTTGTAAATAAAAACATGTTATAATAATTTATAGGTGGTGTATTAGTTTAAGTATAAATAAATATATTGATTAGTTGGAAAATAGACAATGATAAAATTTTGTTTATTATATTTATTTTGTTTTTAATAGTTAGATTAAAAATTTAGTTAATATTTATTTTTATTTTAGGAAGGGTGGTGTAGTCGAGATTTTTACTCGATGTTGTTTATGTTTGAAGTTGGCGATACAGTAAAATGCGTTGTAACAGGATTTAAAGAGTATGGAATATTTGTTAAAATAGATGATAATACTAGCGGGTTAATTCATATTTCTGAAATATCAAAAAGTTTTGTAAATAATGTATTAGATTATGCAGAATTGGGAGAAGAAATATATGCTAAAGTAATAGATTATGACGAAGAAACTGGCCATTTAAAATTGTCTATTAAAAATATAAATTACATGTTGGATGGGAAAGATACAGCTGAAAGCAATAAAAATGGTTTTTTGCCTTTAAAAGAGCATTTAAATATTTGGATAAATGAAAAATTAGAGGAGTTTAAGAGTAGTGAGTAATTCATTTAATAAGGTATTTAAAGTTTTTGTTAATAATTTTAAATATAAAAAAAGCCCTTGATATAAAGACTTTTTAAATACAAGTTGGTGCCCAAGGCCGGACTTGAACCGGCACGGGCTTTAACACCCGCAGGATTTTAAGTCCTGTGCGTCTACCTATTCCGCCACTTGGGCAGGCACTGTCTTAATTAATAAGACTATTTAAGTATAATATGTTTTTTATGCTTTTTCAAGTATTTTTTAAAAAAAATGTATATTTTGTTAAATTTGGCGTCTAATTTTGAAAAATTTATAAATATAATTTTTTTGTTAAATTATGAATTGTAAAGTTATATTTATTTTGATAAAATTATAACGATGGTAGTTAGCTTGAATTTTTACCATTTATTAAATAAAACATTAACTATGTTATAACGCTTTTAGGAAAATGTGTTTATATATTAGCCAATAAAATTATTTATTAAAATATTTAATTTTGAGTAATGAACTGGATTATACTAATATGGGGTGAATGATTATGAATTATTTTTTTGAAGTTTATTTGACGAAAAGCTTTGTTGCAAAAGATGAGTGGTTAGAATTAATTAAAGTAATATCTAGTTATAATGGTTTTTTTAAAAAGTGGAAATTAATTGTGTTAAATGATAAAAATAAAGTTAGATATTTTATTAAGTTAAAGTGTAGTTTACCTGCGACAATTAATAATTTAAGTTCATTTATGTTAAAACCAGTAAGTGAAATAGATAGACCAGTATCAAAATGTACGTTGATATCACTTCCGAAACTTGATAGCAGTTTTATTGAATTAATTAATTATAATGAAATAAAAAATAAAGGAGTTTTGTTTTTTTTAGAAATAAGTTTTAGAAAAATATCAAGTGATAAAATTAAATCAAAAGTAATTTATTATTTAGAAAAAGAAGGTTTTATAAAAAAATATTTGGCAGTTTTAGCAATTCCGATTAATATTTTATCAATAGATTTTGAAAATAATAAAAGATATTTTTATAAAGGTTCGCCTAATTATTTAGATATAAGTAAAATTTTACATCTTCTTAGTTCTGATAAAAATAATGCTTTATTATCAATAGATAGTTTTCCTTATTTACAAGGTGAGTTTTATTTAAAACAAAATAATTTTAATTTTGATAAACATTCTATTATTTTGGGTTCTTCAGGAAGTGGTAAATCAAAATTTATTAGTTTATTAATAAGTAATATCATTAAAAACGAAAGATTGAAATATAAATATAAAATAGTAGTTATAGACCCACATGCCTCTTTAGAAAATGATATTGGTGGGTTAAGTAGAGTTATAGATTTTAAAAACGCAATGGACAGTATTGATTTGTTTATTAATAATGAAGAAGATACAATTGTTTCAACTGAATTGTTACTAGATTTATTTAAATCTTTGATTGCCGATCAGTATAATTCAAAATTAGAAAGAGTTTTACGGCACTCACTTCATTTGCTTTTAGCTCATAAATTATTTAATTTTGGGAATTTGCGTAAGTTACTTTTAGATTTGAATTTTCGTAATGATTTGATTAGAAAAATGAAAAATGGGATCCCTATTAGTGTAATTGACTTCTTTTTAACCGATTTTAATGAGATGAAAACAAAATATTATGGTGAGGCAATTAGTCCAATTATTAGTTTTATTGATGAAATGGAAATGATACCAGTTTTTAATACTCAGGAAAATTTCGGAAATTTAAAAGAGACTATAGAAGATAATTTTTTGATATTATTTTCTCTTGATAGAATAAGTTTAGGTGATAAGGTAACAAAAACTATATCGGGATTGATTATGCAACAGTTGTTAACTTTGATACAAAGAAAAGTTATAAATGAGCATATAATATTTGTAATTGATGAAGTGGCAATCATAGAAAATCCCATTCTTTCTAGATATTTATCGGAAGCTCGAAAATATAATTTGTCTCTTATTTTAGCAGGACAATATTTTAATCAAATTTCTGATAATTTAAAAAGTTCAATATTTGCTAATGTAATTAATTATTTTATTTTTAGAGTATCGAAAATGGATGCAAACCTTTTAGTAGATAATTTTAATATGAAATTGGCTAATAATGATTCTAGAGATAAAAAAATAAAATTGTTAACGGAATTAAATAATAGAGAATGTGTTGCTAGAATAGATTGTAATGGTTTGTTACTTCCAGCCTTTAAGGGAAGAACTTTAGATTATGTAAGTAAACCAAGAATTAATAAAACTATTATTATAAAAAATAAGTTTATAAATAATGATGATACTAAAATAAAAGGTAAGAAAACTGATTTTATGATTGACAATAGTGTTAATTTAAAAGATATATTAATAGCTAACTCATCAAGTAGGAAGGTGGAGAAAAAATGAATGATGTAATTGCGTTGGAAATAGTTAATAAAATTTTTGAAAGTGTTTTTGATAAAAGTAATAGTTATTCTTTAGATTTGTTACTTGAAAAATTTGCTTTTGATGTAAAGTTGCCTAAACAAGTTAATGACTCTACAACTAATGAGATTACTTGGGCTGATTCAGTTAATAATGGTAGATTTATTACTAATAATAATATGATAAAAAAAGATGAAGTAGAAGGGTGGATGTTACCAAAAAGAGAAATTAATAATTTACAAGAATTAATTAATATTTGGAATACAATTAATTATACAACTACTGAAAGAGTTTATGATTCAATTAATGTTATAAAAAGTGATACTATTTATCGATGTGAAAATGTTTATAGATGTAGTAGTTGTAGTGATTCGAAAAATATAGTGTATTGTGATTCGTGTGGGACTAGTGAGTATATTTTAGCTTCTCAAAGATCAAGTGGTTGTAATTTTTGTATAAGGACGGATGATTCCAAAGATTGTAGTAATAGTTATAACGTGATTTGTTCTAATAAAGTTAGTAATTGTTTATTTATTCAGGATTGTTTTGATTTACATGAATGTATGTTTTGTTCACATATTGAATCTAAAAGATTTTGCATAGCTAATATGCAATTTGATGAAGATGAATATTATGAGATAAAGAAAATTATTATTGAATGGATTTTAAACAGTTGATATTACTAAAATGTAAGGTAATATCTTTTTATTTTGTGATATAATTGATAGGGAATAGAGGTAATTATGAATTATATAGAATCAATTATAACAGCATTTATATTATTTCCTTTTATTGCATTTATATTTACAATTCCATTTATACTTTATAATTATCATAAATACGGGTCAATTCATTTTTTTAGAGTATTAATTATTTATTCTTTTATTTTATATTTGATAACTATTTATTTTTTAGTAATATTACCACTACCTACTTTTGAAGAAGCATTAAAAAATTCAGGGCCTTATATTAATTTATATCCATTTAAATTTGTTAAAGACTTCATTAGAGAAACACCATTGATATGGAATGATGTTTCAACTTATCTTAAAACTATTATGGATTCTAGTTTTTATGTGGTAGCATTTAATATTTTAATGTTTATACCTTTAGGAATGTATTTAAAATATTATTTTAAATGTAGTTTTAGAAAAACAATATTTTATTCTATATTATTAAGTTTATTTTTTGAATTAACGCAATTAAGTGGTTTATATTTTATTTATCCTAATCCATATCGTTTATGTGATGTAGATGATTTAATTATTAATGCATTAGGGGGAATTATTGGTTATTTAATTATGAGTTTATTAGATAAATATTTTCCAAGTAGGGAAAAAATTGATGAAGAATCATTAAAAAATGGGGAAGTAGTATCAGGATTTAGAAGAATTACAGCTTTTTTCTTAGATTTATTTTTGTATTTATTTTTAACTATCGTATTATCTATTTTTATAGATGATTATTTGTTTATTCTATCTTTCTTTATATATTATGCAATTTTACCTTTTATTAATAATCAATCAACTATGGGAATGAAGTTTTTAAACATTAAAATGGAATATGAAAAATTAGATTTTATTTTTAATATTTTTAGATATTTATTTTTATGGCTTTATTATTTTTTAATTCCATTAGGATTAGTTAAATTTACTATGTATGCTCATAATTATTTTGATTTACAAAATATAACTTTGTTATTATATGGAAGTGTATGTATAATTATAATATTCTTTTATCTTATTCATTTTATATTACTTATTAAGAATAAAAAAATATATTATGATCGATTATTTGGAATGAAGTTTGTTAGTACAATATCGGCAAAGTGGCAAAAAAAATAATGTAAATAATATAAAAATACACAAAATAGTATTGATAACAAATTAATGTTGTGATATTCTTTTAGTGAAAGGAGATAAGAATATGAAGAATGCGGTAATGGCTTTCTTACTATCTATTGGACTAATGCTTGGTAGCATGAGTGTGGTTCATGCAGAGGATACTTTGCAATCAAAAATTGATGCTACAGAGAAAGGAGGAGTATTGGTACTTGATAGTGATTATACAGATGAAGTAACTATTACTAAGGATATTACTATCGATTTTGCAGGTCATAGTTTAACAACTACTAATCATGGTATTGTAGTTGATGAAGGCGCTACTGTAGTTATTAAAGGTAATGGTACAATTAGTGTTACTAAAGGTGCAGTTGTTAATAAAAATGGTAATGTCACAATTGAAAATGGTACATTTATTTCTGAAAACTGGTATGTTGTTAAGAATTTCAGCAATATGACTATCAATGGTGGAAAATTTACACAAGGAAATAATACCTCAAATTCTAGTTTAATTACTAATGGCTGGTATAACGGTGCAGGTTCAAGTAGTAATGATTTAGGTGTTACTCCACCTACTGATAAGGCTACAGCTATATTAACTATCAATGGTGGAAATTTTGTTCATAATGTAACTAGTACATCTACTATTAAAAGCGATGATTGGTCTAAGACAACAATTAATGATGGTACTTTTACAAGTAATAACGGATTTTTAGTTCAAGCAACTGGTACTGTTGCTGTTAAAGGCGGAACATTTACAGGATTTGGTTCTATTGCAACAATTTATGGGTTTGATAATACCGAGTTTGAACCAGGATTATTAAATATTAGTGGTGGAACATTTAATGCTAAATATTTATATAGAGCTGATAATTTAGGTAAAGTAACAGTTACTAATGGAATCTTTAATTTAAGTTCTGGCTTAATTGAAAGTGATAATTCTAAGGTAACTTTAGGTATTTCAGGTGGTACTTATACGATTGCAGTTGATGAAAAATATATTACAGATGGTTATTTATTAAATCAATCTGGTGATAGTTATGTTGTAAATCCTAATTTAACAATAGAAACTGAAGATGAAAATGTTTCTTTTGAAAGTGATACTCCTATTTCTAATGATTATAAGTTAGTTGTAGAAGAGGCAAAAGTTGAAGATGAAGAGGCATTAACAGAATCTATTTCAGATAAAATTACGGAATCTTTAAAGGATACTGAGACATTACAATCAACTAAATTGTTAGCTACTTATGATATTTCTGTTAAAGATAGCAATGATAATATTGTTAAAATGGAAAATGGTAATTATGCTATATCTATTAAATTAACAACAGAGCAACTTGGTGAATATAACGCTTTTAAAGTGGTTTATATTAATGATAATGGTGAAGTTGCTGAAGTATTAGACGCTGTATTAAAAGAGGGTGTTCTTACTTTTGAAACAACACATTTAAGTACATACGCAGTCGTTGGCTATAATACTCTTACAGTTGATGCAGGTGAAGATGAGGGCAATTTAGGTGATAGTACAACTACTGATACACCAAGTATTCCAGAAACTCCAAGTGAAGAAATTCCAGAAGTTCCACAAACTTTTGATAGTTTAGTTTCTTATGTTGGTGTTAGTGTAATTAGTGTTGTTGCTATTGCTTGTACATTATTATATATTAAGAAAAAACAAACTAATTAGTTTTTAAAGGAGCCTAATGGCTCTTTTTTTGATATAATATTTTGTGAAGTAGGGATTTTATGATTTTGAATGTTAGTGGTAGAACAGATATAGTAGCCTTTTATACTCCGTGGTTTATGAATAGATATAAAGTGGGCTTTGTAGATGTTAGAAATCCTGTTTATCCTAGGCTTGTAAGTCGAATATATTTTAAAGATGTAGATTTAATTGTTTTTTGCACTAAAAATCCCCATCCAATTATTACTTATTTAAATTATTTTGATAAAACTATTATTTTTCAAGTTACATTAACTCCCTATAAGGATGATATTGAACCTAATGTAAAAAATAAAAAACAAATAATAGAAGATATTAAGCTTATAAGTAAAATACTCGGAAAAGATAATGTTTACTTAAGATATGATCCGATACTTTTAAATCAGAAATATACTTTAAATTATCATATAAAAGCTTTCAATAAAATATGTAATATACTTGACGGTTATATTTCTCATGTTATTGTTTCTTTTATTGATGATTATAAAAATGTTAGAAAAAATATGGATATTTTGAGAATAAAAAAATTTAGTAATAATGATTTTAAAGAAATAGGTATTAATTTTAGTAAAATTGCTAAGAAACATAATATGACTGTTCAAACGTGCGGAGAATATAATAATCTAGAAGAATATGGCTTTACGGTAGATGATTGTGTATCAAAATCTTTAGCTAAAAAAATAACAAATAAAAATTATCCTAAATGGGCAAGTAGAAATAATAAATATTGTGGATGTGTAAAAATGGTTGATATTGGGGCTTATAATAGCTGTAAACATCTATGTAAATATTGCTATGCAAATTATAAAGAAAGTGAAGTAGATGAAAGTATAAAAAATCATTATGATGATTCAACACTATTAGTTGGACATTTGCATAATGATGATGAAATAAAAATAAGAAATAGTTGATATAATATATTCAAAATGATAAAATAAATTTGTGGGTGAAATAGAAATGAAGCGAATAAATAAGAGTACTGTTATAGGAATATATTTAGAAATGAAATTAAAATATTTTAATATTAATTATTGTACAAGTGAAGAGATAAATGATTTTAGTAGAAAATTAATGGCTTTAAAAGAAGTAGAATTATTAGTAGCAAGTGATTATGATGAGGAAGAATACTTTCAATTTAGTAATGGTGTTATTCAAGTTTTAGATAAAAAAACAAACACTTTAAAAAGTTTAATGGATTGTACTTATTTATATTTATATCCGTATTATAAAAATAATAGTTTGTTAAAAATATTCTTGCAAACAGTAAAAAGTGAACTATTGAGAGAAAAAAATAGGGTTCATAAAGCTTTAGATAAAGTAGAACAATTAGAATTTGATTTAAACTCTAATAGTCGTACTAGATAAAATTATTTAATAAAAATTATAATTAAGAGTTCAGCTAATAAATTTTGGGTTTCTTTATCTAATTTTTTAAATTCTTTAATTAATTTAAAAAATTGTTTAATTTTTATTTCTTTAGTGTCTTTTACATTAATATTTTTAAATATATCAAATAAGTTTTTAACTAGATTAACTCTTTCTTCTATAGATAGTTCTTCTAGTTTTTTTGTTAATCTTTCTTTTAAAATTTTACTTCTTTTACTTTGAATATCTCGTATAAAATTAATATTATGACATTGCCAGTTAAAGGCGTCATGCTGAAAGATATTTATTCCTTTAGATTTTATTACAATATAATCCGGAGTATTATAAAGAAGCATACCAATAATACTTTCTTTGGGAACATACATTTTTATTTTATTTTTTATCCTTTTATATTCTTTAGAATTAATTTCTTTTTTTAAAAAACCAGGCCCATCAAAGTTAGTTATTTTAATTACTTTTTTTCTAATCCAAAAGTGAGCATTCATAACTGAACACATAGCTAAATTTCCGCCTTTAGAATGTCCACCAATATGAATATTTTTATCGAATAAACCTATTGCTTTGTTTAAATAAATACTAGCATATTTTTGACTTGCTCCAGGATATAGATAAGTCATTTTAAAATCTTCTTCCCAACCTATTATAGAAGAATCTGTTCCGGCAAAGGCTATATAAATACTTTTATCATTTAGTTTCATTGTTATAGCTCCAAATTGCATATCATCATTAACAATATTCATATAATTATAAAGTATTATATCCTTATATCTTTTAGTATCTTTCATAGTTTGAAGCATTTTAAAGGTATTTGATATAAATAAGCCGCGAAAATTTTTCTTTTTATCATTTAATTTTAAAGCAGCATCTTTTAAAGTAATAGTTCCATTTTTGAATGCTGGTATTACATTAGTAAAATTGATATATGGTAATAAAGATAATATTAAATTATCTATTTCATTAAAATCCAAATCATTAAAAGTTTTATCTTTATTTTTTTTTATATAATCAATTATATTCATAACTGCTCCTTTTAATATAATAATTGTACTAAATTTCTAACGAAAAGTCTATGAAGATGATATATTTTACTTCACAAAAAAGTACAAAGCTTGTAAAATATGTAACT